>NZ_CASGGV010000167.1:0-1146 GCF_949319125.1 Frankia sp. Hr75.2
GATGTCGCGGCGGGCGTGTTCGCGGGTCGGGTAGGCGGTGCGGTGAACGCGTTCGTTCTTGAGGGCCGCGAAGAACGACTCGGCCATTGCATTATCGTAGCAGATTCCGGTTCGGCCAACGGACTGGCGGATTCCGAGCCTCTTCAATGTAGCGGCGAACTGGGCGGATGTATAGTTACTTCCGCGGTCCGCATGAAAAATAGCTCCGTCGGTGAGCTGGTGGTTACGGGCGGCCATGGTGATGGCGGTGTCGATGAGTCCGGTCTTGTAGTTGTCGTCCATGGCCCAACCGATGACGGCTTTCGTGTGGCAGTCGATGACGGTCGCGAGGTACAGCCAGCCTTCCCAGGTGGGAATGTAGGTGACATCGCCGACCATCTTGACTCCGGGGGCGTCGGCGGTGAAGTCGCGGTGGAGGAGGTCGGGGATCGCGGCCGGGATCTGGTCGGCTTCGGTCAGGGTGTGCCGCCAGGGGCGGGGCTGGCACGGCTCCAGGCCCTGCTCGCGCATGAGGGCACGGACGAGCTCGGGGCCGCAGGGACGACCCCAGGCGAGCAGGTCAGCGTGCACGCGCCGGTAGCCGTAGGTGCCGTCCGAGGCGGTGAACGACCGGACGACAAGCCTGGCGAGCTCGCCGCGGCGCGTCGCGGTCGCCGAGGCGGGGCGGTCGCGCCATTCGTAGAACCCGGAACGAGAGACGTCGAGCCAGGCGCACATCTGGATGATGGACGGCGCCGGTGTACCGGCATTCGCGGTGGTGCGGGTGGCGTACTCCGCATCGATGAACTCGAACGTGTCGCTCACCGATGATCCTTGGCGAAGTACGCCGCGGCTTTTTTCAGGAACTCGTTCTCCATGCGCAGCTCACGGTTCTGCCGTTCGAGTTCGCGTAGCCGAGCACCTTCGTCAGCGGTCGGTGGCGGCGGCTCGCCGGCGTGGGCCCGCCGGTAGGTGGCGACCCAGCTTCCGAGGGTTCCTTCCAGTATGCCGAGTTCCTGTGCGACATCGGAGATCGGACGGGATGTCTCGATCACCATCCTCACGGCCTCTTCCTTGAACTCGGCCGAGAACTTCCTGCGCTTCTGCGTCAACTATCATTCCTTCCGGACTGACCCTATTCTAGTAGGGGCCGCTGTCCGGAAGAAA
>NZ_CASGGV010000168.1:0-1132 GCF_949319125.1 Frankia sp. Hr75.2
GTCGGTCAGGTGGCGGGGAGGTCGACCAGAACCTTCATGCGGCGGCCGCTTCGCAGGTCGTCGAGTGCGCTGCGAAGGTTGTGGAGCTCGATGTGGTCGACCCAGCCCGCGGTCGGGTAGGCGCCGCCGGCGATGAGCTCGATCACTCGGGAGAACACGCCGGGTCCGTATCCCAGGGATCCGGTGAGCTCGATCTCCTTGCGGGCCAGCACCCATGGCGCGAAGTCGACGTCCCGGTCGGAGAAGGCGATCCCGACGTAGCGTCCACGGGCGCGGAGCACGTCCGGGGCGAGCGCGAACGTGACGGGCGCCCCGGCCGCGTCCACCGCGACATCGACGCCGCGGCCCCCCGTCCGCGCCTGCACCGCGTCGGTGATGTCGGCGGTGTCGGGGTCGAGGACGTCGGCGACACCGAGCTTCGCGACGGCCGCCCGGCGGGCCGGTGCCGGCTCGACGAGCAGGATGTCGTCCACGCCGACGGCGCGGAGACCGAGGACGACTCCGATCCCGATCGGTCCGGCGCCGAACACGAGCGCGGACTGGCCCGGCGCGGCGCGGGAGCGGAGCACGCCGTTGAACGCGACCGACATCGGCTCCACGAGCGCGGCGTCGGCCAGGGACATCGACGCAGGGATGTGATGCACCATCGTGTGCGGGACGACGGTGAACTGGGCCAGACCGCCCCCGTGGGAACACAGGCCGTGCGTCATGACCTGGCGGCACAGCTGGGGCAGGCCGGCCCGGCATCGGTCGCAGTCACCGCAGGAGTACAGCGGCTCGACGCACACGCGGTCACCGACCGCCACGTTGGGGACGTCCGGCCCGATGGCGGCCACCACCCCGGCGAACTCGTGACCGACGATCTGAGGCAGCACGCCGCCGGTGAGCGGGTGCGGCACGGTCGTACAGACCCTCGGCCCGGAGAAGATCTCGAACAGGTCGGTGCCGCACAGGCCGTTGTGAGCGATGGCGATCTTCACTTCACCCGCCGCCGGTTCGGGCTCGGGGATTTCGTCGAGGCGAAGGTCCCGGGGACCGTGCAGCCTGGCCGCGATCATGACGTACCGCCTTGAGGAATCGTGGATGGGTGATCCGGCCGACAGCAGCCGAGGAGCTACCGGCGACCACCGTC
>NZ_CASGGV010000169.1:0-1127 GCF_949319125.1 Frankia sp. Hr75.2
AGATGCCGTGCGGACCCGGCGCCGCAGGGCATCTGACGTGCGCTGGGCGACGGCGTCAGGCCGCGGGACGGTTGATGTCGGGGATCTGGACGGGAGTGGTCTGGGTCGAGGTGCCCCCGTTGAGGAACGCCATGGCCACCGCTCGGATGAACTGGTCGAAGAGGTAGAAGTTGGCCGGCATGAGCGGGAGGAGTCCCTCACGGAACAGGATGTACGCCGGCCAGCCGACCTTGATGATCGCGGCCGAGGCCAGGTCACGTGGCAGCGCGAGCCAGTTGGCGACCGTGTCGCCGAGCACGTAGCGGGTGAACTCGTTGAGGAAGCCGCGCGTGACGCCCAGGTCGACCTGCGAGACGAGCCCGAGCAGGACCTCGGCGAGCGCCTTGCCCTCGGTGGTGGGCAGCAGGATCGGTGAGAGCACCTGGGCCGACTGGGCGTGCGGTCGGCCCACGTCTTGGGAATGTACTCGTCCTTCACGCCGAGCAACGAGATCGCCACCTGCCAGCTGTGGAGGAAGGCGTTCTCATCGGCGGTCGACATCGGGATCTTCCATTCCTTCAGCTTGGAATGCACGAAGGTCCCCAGGCTGTGGAAGGTGACGAGGATGTCGCCGTTGCTGATCGGGATCGTCTCGGTCGCCCCCGACTTCCACTGCGGCAACTGCGGCAGGAGATGACGGACCGCGGCGTGCACCATCCGAGTCTTGTTCGCGGTGACGATGAACTTCCCGTTCGGCTCGAAGGCGTTCAACTGGCTCAGGTCGTACCCGAAGGTGAAGGTCTTCGCCGCACGGTCCTTCATGTCGGCGCCGCCCTTCGACCAGTACACCGACCTGGCCTCGCGCGGGATGACCGTGCTCATGATTCCGCTGCCCAGTCCATACAGCATGAACAGATAGGTGTCCTTGCGCCGGTTGAAGTCGGCCGCGCGACGCAGCTGGCTCACGTCGGCCCACGACGGTAACTTGTTGGACTGCTGCAGGAAAGCGGTGACGTCGGCCGGCAGACCAGTCGGCAGGGGATGGTTGTTGTTGACCCAGGGACCGATGGCCGCATTGACCGCGGGCACCTGGCCGTTGTCGAGGACGGAGGCCATCGCCCGGTCGATGGTGTCGTCCCAGACCCACC
>NZ_CASGGV010000170.1:0-1119 GCF_949319125.1 Frankia sp. Hr75.2
GACCCTTGCCGCGGGGGCCTCATCGAAACGCCGTACCCAACCTATCGAGCCGCTCACCCAACGCGAGGAGGAGGTGCTGAAACTGGTCGCTGTCGGCCGCACGAACGCGGAGATCGCCGCCGAGCTGTTCATCAGCTTGACGACCGCCAAGACCCACGTCGCGAGCCTGCTGACCAAGATCGGCGCCCGGAACAGGGTCGAGATCGCGATGTGGGCCTACGACACCGGCCGGGTGGGGCACTGAACCGAACCTGACGTACATGCACGACGACTGGTCCCGGCCGGGGGCGACCGAGGCCCACAACGAGCGCAGCGCCTTCGTCACCTTCTGTCCAGTGTAGGGACAGCGCGGCAGCGGCGGATCAGCCGAAAGCACGAGAGAGAGACCATCTCATCGGCCAGGCGAACTCCGGCCTCCGGGCCGGTGTGCCCGCCGCCGGGCTCAGCGATCGTGGACGTACCGATCCTCACCAACGACGGAGCCCATGATGAGAACGCGTCAACCCACCACCACACTGGAGGACCAGCCGATCCCGGTGAGAGCCAAGCTCGCCGCGGCGTGGACCAGCTTCATGTTCCTGTGCGCCTACGTGGACGTTCTCAACTTCTTCACGCCCGGCGTCATCGAAGACATCCTCGACGGCAAGGTCTTCGAGTTCGACCTCTCCCAGACCTTTTCGACCACGGCGCTGACCCTCATGGCCATCCCGATCCTCATGGTCGTGCTGTCGATGACGCTGCCCGCCCGGGCAACCCGCATCACGAACCTCATCGTGGCCTCGCTCTACGTTCCCGTCACGGCATTCAACGCGGTGGGCGAGTCCTGGCTGTACTTCTACGGCCTTGGCATCGTACTGGAACTGATCCTACTCGCCCTCATCGTGCGGTACGCCTGGACCTGGCCCCGCACCGCACCGTCGGCGACCAGCCCGGACCGTGAAACCGTTCGCGCCCAGCAGCAAGCGTGAACCCAAGAACGGTCCCCGTCCTGTTCGGAGCCATCTGCCTCGGTGCCGCGGTGTGGGCCTCTCGTGGCGGTGGGACACCAACTACCACCACTGGGACGTCGCGTAGGGGCCTTCCAAGGCCACTACCGGCAGGTCAGGTTGAGGTGCCCTG
>NZ_CASGGV010000171.1:0-1095 GCF_949319125.1 Frankia sp. Hr75.2
CCGCATGATCGAATCCTTTCGGTAGAATGAGGGCATGTCCCGCTACCGGCTCGACCCGGCAGCCGAACAGGTCGCCGGAATGGAAGAGCACTGCGGGCACGCGCGTTTTGTCTGGAATCTCGCGGTCGAACAGCAGCCGTGGTGGACGCCTTCCCGAAGAAAGGCGCCGAACCATGCGGAGCGTTGCCGGCAGTTGACCGACGCGCGGGCGGAGTTCGAGTGGCTGCGGGCCGGTTCGCAGACCGTTCAGCAGCAGGCGCTTCGAGACTTCGACCAGGCTATGCGGAACTTCTTCAACGGCTCGCACCGCCGCCCGACCTTCCGGAAACGTGGCCGGTCCGAGGGTTTCCAGATCGTGGGGAAGAACGCGCGGGTCGAGACGCTGAACCGGAAGTGGTCCCGATGCTGGATCCCGAAGGTCGGCTGGGTGAGGTTCCGCGTGTCGCGGACGATCCCGGACTTCAGGTCGTACCGGGTGACCCGGGATCGGGCGGGCCGCTGGCATGTGGCGTTCGCCGTAGCACCCGACCCGATCCCCGCGCCGGGAACCGGCCAGGTCGGCGAGGTCGTCGGTGTGGACCGGGGTGTCGCCGTGTCCGCGGCGCTGTCCACCGGGGAGCTGCTGTCCTGCCCGAAGCTGAGACCGAAGGAAGCCGAACGGCTCCGCCGGCTCCAGCGCCGGCTGGCGAAAGCCACACGCGGGTCGAACCGGCGCGGCCGGCTGAAGACCCGGATCGCCCGGATGAAGGCCCGGGAGGCCGACCGGCGGAAAGACTGGGTGGAGAGAACCTCCACCGATCTTGCCCGCCGGTTCGACGTCATCCGGGTGGAAGATCTCCGCATCACGAACATGACCCGGTCGGCCCGAGGCACTGTCGACCAGCCGGGCCGCAATGTTCGCCAGAAAGCCGGACTGAACCGGGGCATCCTCGCCAACGGCTGGGGTCTGCTCGCCCGGCGGTTGGAACAGAAAGCACCCGGCCGGGTGGAGAAGATCCCGGCCGCTTACACCAGCCTGTGTTGCTCGTCCTGCGGGCATGTGGCGCCCGGGAACCGCGAGAGCCAAGCGGTGTTCCGGTGCGTCGCCTGCGGGCA
>NZ_CASGGV010000172.1:0-1084 GCF_949319125.1 Frankia sp. Hr75.2
CCGGCTTCGCCAGCAACGCCGCCAGCTGCCCAGCCAGGATCCCCACGATCCCAGCTATCGGCGGTTACGGTACGTAAGGTACGCGGACGATATTCTGTTCGGGTTCAGCGGGCCGAAATCCGAAGCACAGGAGATCACCGAAAGGGTCCGGCAGTTCCTGCGTGACGACCTCAGGCTGGAACTGTCCGCCGAGAAGACGCTGATCACCCACGCCCAGACCGGGCGGGCACGTTTCCTCGGCTACGACATCGTCGCCCAACACTCCGACACAAAGATCACCCGGGGTCGCCGGGCTGTCAACGGAGCAATCGGGTTGCGCGTCCCCCCAGAAGTGATCAGAAACAAGTGCGCCCCGTACTGCAAGCGCGGCAAACCCGCGTCCCGGCCGCAGATGCTTCACGACAACGACTACACGATCGTGTCGAAGTTCCAGGCCGAGTACCGGGGCATCGTCCAGTATTACCTGCTTGCCGGTGACGTCTACCGGCTCCAGAAACTGCGCTGGGTCATGGAAACCGCCATGCTCAAGACCCTGGCAGGCAAGCACAGATCCACCGTCAACGCGATGGCCCACAAGTACAAGGCCACCGTGAAGACGGACCACGGACCGCGCACCTGCTTTGAGGTCACTATCCAGCGTGACGACGGCAGGAAACCACTGGTCGCGCGTTTCGGCGGCATACCGCTGCACCGGAAGCCCACGGCCGCCCTCGAAGACCGAGCGCCGATCCTGGCCACCGCCCGTGGCAACGAGCTGATCCACCGGCTCCTCGCGGGCGCGTGCGAACTGTGCGGAGCGACGGAGCAGGTGGAAGTCCACCATGTCCGCCACCTCGCCGACCTCAACAAACCAGGACGACGTGAAAAACCGGCCTGGGTTCGCCTCATGGCGAAGCGACGGCGAAAGACACTCGTCGCCTGCCGCCCCTGCCACGAGGCGATCCACGCCGGACGACCTACCACGCAACCCACGGCATAACCACTGGAGAGCCCGTTGCAGTTAACGCTGCACGGCGGGTTCGGCGGGAGGCCGACGGAAAAGGAACCGCCCAAGGCGGTCACCTCGCCGGCGGCCTACCCAACT
>NZ_CASGGV010000173.1:0-1049 GCF_949319125.1 Frankia sp. Hr75.2
CCTGACAGTGAGGATGTGTGGAGCCCCGCACCGGTCGGCCCGGCCCACCGCCTGACTGACCAGTGTGTCCTTGACGGGATCTGCCGGCTGTGTCGGTGCGGGGCTCGTGTGCACCCACCGGACGGGCGGGTGACCTCATAGGAGCCTGGCCAGAGGCCCCTTCACTGTCTTGTCCGTCGCCCGGCTGGTGCGTGCCGCCCCTGCCAGTCGAGGTGAAGGGACAGCTGTTCCACGATGACACAGCACCAGCAGGCGGTCGAGGTCACCGGTGGCGGTCGACACCCACAAAGACAGCCATACCGCTGCGGCGCTCGACAGCGCCGGGCGGCTGCTCGGGTCGGCGTCGTTCCCCGCGACCGCGGCCGGCTACGGCCAGCTACTCGACTGGCTGCGCGGCTTCGGCACGCTGGTCAAGGTCGGGGTCGAGGGAACCGGTGCCTACGGCGCCGGCCTGGCCCGCCACCTGGCCGCGGCCGGCGTCACGGTGGTCGAGATCGACCGGCCCGACCGCAAGGCGCGCCGCTGGCAGGGCAAGTCCGACCCGGTCGACGCGGAGGCGGCCGCCCGCGCGACGCTCGCGGGCCGACGGACCGGCATCCCGAAGGGCCGCGACGGCGAGGTCGAGGCGCTGCGCTCGCTGCGGGTCGCCCGCCGTGGCGGGGTCACCCACCACGCCGACGTGATCAAGCAGATGAAGGCGCTGCTCGTCACCGCCCCCGAGGCGGTGCGCGCCGAGCTGTCCGCCCTGGCCAACACCCGCCTGGTCGCTGTCTGTGCCGAGGCCGACGTCCCGGCCGCGCGGGCCGGCGACCCCGCCGTCGCGGTCCGTCTGGCGCTGCGCAGCCTGGCTCAGCGTCACCAACACCTGTCGACCGAGATCAGAGAACTCGACAAGATCATAGGCCGGCTCGTCCGCGAGCTCGCCCCGAAACTGGCCGCGGTGCACGGCGTCGGCCCCGACGTCGCCGGCCAGCTGCTCGTGTCCGCCGGCGACAACCCCGACCGGCTGCGCTCCGAGGCCGCGTTCGCGATGCTTTGCGGCGTCAGCC
>NZ_CASGGV010000174.1:0-1045 GCF_949319125.1 Frankia sp. Hr75.2
GAGCCTTTCCGCGTGACTTTCGGTCACCACGTGTGAGCGTCGCGGGGTGTAGTTGACGCGGGTGAGACTGAGGGCCGTGGCAAGGAAACGCGGGACCTCTGTTAGGAAGTCTGGTCCGACCAAAGATCAGCTTCTGAGAGGCCCCGCGTCCACGTGAGTGTCACATATACAGCCGAGCTGTCCCTCGGTGACCACACCGTCGACCGGCTGGAGGCCCTGCTGGCCGCGGAGCGGGCCCGCCGCGGCACCCGGGCGGGTAGGCGGGCGCTGGACTGCCGGGCGCAGGCCGTGCTCGTGCTGCGCTGGTTCGTCGACGGCACCCGGGTGTCCCAGCTCGTCCGCGACAACCAGATCGGCCGGTCGACCGGCTACGACTACCTCCACGAGGGCATCGCGATGCTGGCCGCGCAGGCCCCTGACCTGCGCAACGTGCTGCTGGCAGCGAAGGCCGCCGGCTACGGCCACGTCATCGTGGACGGCACGATGATCGAGACGGACCGGGTCCGCGCTCCCAGCCCGACCACTGGTGTGGATCTCTGGTGGTCCGCCAAGGTCCACAACCATGGTGGGAACATCCAGGTTGTCTCCGCCCCGGACGACGGCTGGCCGCTGTGGACCTCGGAGGTCCGACCCGGCCGCGAGCACGATACCACCGCGTTGCGCGCCTCCGGCGCCCTGCCCGTCCTCGGGTGGTGGGCCGCAGGCGGTGGCGAGGTCCTCGCCGACCTCGGTTACGAAGGGCTACAGGACCAGGTCGCCGTCCCGTTCAAGAAACCGAAAGGCAAGGCCCTCCCCGACGACCAGAAGAAGCACAACCGGGTTCACAACGCCCTGCGCGCCGTCGGTGAACGCGCGAACGCGCTACTCAAGAGCACCTTCCGCACCCTGGGCAACATCAGCCTCGACCCCTGGAAGATCGGCAGGATCGTCGCCGCCGCTCTCGTGATCCTCCACATCGAACACGACCGCACCACCTGACAGCCACCACGGACCGCACGACCTTGTGAATCACACACCGTAACGGACGGTTACACGGAAAGGCTCA
>NZ_CASGGV010000175.1:0-1044 GCF_949319125.1 Frankia sp. Hr75.2
TGGGAGGGTCGCAGGTTTCGGTGAGGTGGACCTTGTAGCCGCACCAGAACAGGTCGTCGCCCTTGGCCGCCCACCGCGCGTCGCGGTCATACGGGGAGGCCAAGCGACGATGTCCAGGCGGGACACCCTGCTTGTCGGCGTCCCGCTTCACGATCACCTCCCGTCCCCGGCTGTCGGTGGACAGGTAGTAGGTCTGCACCAGCATCTCGCGCAGGAACGCCACCGCGGGGATCTCGGGCAGCCAGCCAGGTGCGGTGGGGGCGCCCACCGCCCGGCACAACGCGAGCGCGTCCTGCCCGAACACCACCGCGAGACGGTCCCGGGCCGTCTTCGACGACGGCATCGTCCACCCGTTGACACGCTCGCCGTAGCGGTGCGCCAGCTCCTCGACGTCCATGGTGTCGGCCAGCCAGTCCGGGGCCGCGACCGCGAGGGCCTCCAACGCCGCCCGCACACTTTCCCCGGCGAGCTCGGTCCGGTTCAGGTCCCGCACGGCGCTGATCACATGGGTGGAATCGGTACGCGCCCTGCCACCACCGCCGATCAGGCCCTGGTCACGGCAGACCTCCACGAGCCGGTCGAACACCACCCGTTCCAGGCCGTGGTCGGCCAGCCGGGTCCGGAACCGGGACAGCACGGTCGAGTCGAACCCGGTATCGGTCAGCTCCGCCCCGAGGGCGTACTTCCAGTCGATCGCACGGACCGCCATCGCCGCGGCCTGCCGGTCGGTCAGGTTCTCGGTGAACTGCAACACCGTGACCAGCGACAACACCGCCGGCGGCAGACCCGGCGCCCCCCGGCGGCCGAACGCCCCGGTGAACGGCTCATCGACGAACACCTCGGCCAGCCGGTCCCGCAGCCGCATCGCCAACGTCCCACGCGGGAACGCCGCCCGGGCGACCACCACGGTCTGCGCCGGGATCTCCGGCAGCCCCTTCGGCTGCAACGACATGTGCCCCACCTCCCGCGGCCCACGAAGCCACCCGGGCCGCAGAGGAGATCATGCCGCACCCACGACACCCAGCCGAATTACGCAGCAGAGTC
>NZ_CASGGV010000176.1:0-1015 GCF_949319125.1 Frankia sp. Hr75.2
GTGCGCGGGGTGTCCTTGAGGGCGTCGACGAGCTGCGGGACGACCGCGCGCAGGTCACCGACGAGGGGCACGTCGATCGAGCGGTTGACTCCGATCGCCTCGGGGTCCTGTTCGACGAGGATCCACTTGCGGTTGGCCTCGTTCGCGACCCAGTGCCGGCCGCGGCCGTAGTGCACCGGCTCCCCGAGCTCGGTGCCGATGGCCAGGCACAGGTCGGACTTGACCACCGCGTCGATCGACGCCGCGGAGAAGCCGTAGGGGAAGGTGCGGTCCTCCAGGCCCTTGATGAAGGAGGTGCCGCCGGAGGTCTGGATGACCGGGCAGGCCATCGCCTCCGCGAGCGCGCGGACGGACTCTCCCGCGCGGGAGGTGTGCACGCCGTGCCCGACGAGCAGGACCGGCTGCTTGGCCGCGCGGATGTACTCGGCGGCTTCGGTGATCCTGTCGGGGCCGGCGGTCTGGTTCACCAGCCGGTACGCCGCGGGGGGCAGGGGCGCCGGGACGTCGAGCTCCTCGAGGATCACATTCGAGGGGTACTCGATGTAGACCGGGCCCGGGGTGCCGGACAGGGCCTTGCGCAGGCCCTCGCGGATGACCTCGTCGGTCTGGTCGGCGTACTCGATGCTGGCGCAGTACTTCACCGACGGCGCGAACAGCTCAGCCTGCTGCACGAACTGGATCCGGCCACGGCGGACCCGCTGCTCGGTGATCCGGGCACGCTGCCCGCCCAGGAAGATGACCGGCGAGTTCTCGACCTTGGCGCACATCATCGCCCCGGCCAGGTTCGCGACACCCGGGCCCAGGGTGCCGATCGCCACCGCGGCCTTGCCGGTCATCCTCGACACCGCCTCCGCCATGAACCCGGCGGACTCCTCATGGTGCGGTGAGACCACGGTCCAGCCGCGTTCCTCGGCGAGGTGGAACATGTGCACGAAGTTCGGGTCGGGAATACCGAAGATCGTCTTGATTCCCTCGGCTTCGAACAACTGGAGGATGCGCTCGTAGACTTTTACCG
>NZ_CASGGV010000177.1:0-90678 GCF_949319125.1 Frankia sp. Hr75.2
TGACGGCGGCCGCGTCGCCACGTGTCGCCCCGCTCGCATAGCTGGCGTCGGGACGCGGCGCGTCGGGACGCGTCGGGGCGCGTCCGAACTGATGGGATCAGTCGGTGGGGAATCGCCGGGCGACGGTGATCCGAATGGCGGGACGAGCTGGCCTGAATGTTCACTGACCGCGACAGATGGGTGCGCCGGATCCTTGAGCTGGATCCGGTGGCCGATCACCACGAGATCTACCGGATCTCCTCGGGGTACGAGTTCCCGTGGGACTACCGCCGGGCGCTCGAGTTCGCCCTGTTCCGGACCTACTGCGTCCCGACGATCTCGGCGCTGCTGGAGGCGACGGGTGAGTTCCGGGAGCGGCCGCAGAAGCGTTACGACGACACCGCCCTGCTGATGGGGGAGCTCACCGCCGTCGGCTACGACTCTCCGCGCGGCCGCGAGGCACTGCGGGTGATCAATCGGATCCACGGACGCTACGCCATCGACAACGATGACATGCGCTACGTGCTCACCACCTTCATCTACGAGCCGATCGACTGGATCAACTCCCACGGCTGGCGCCGGCTGACCGATCACGAGACCATCGCCGCGTTCCAGTTCTACCGTGAGGTCGGGCTGCGGATGGGTATCCGCGACATACCCGCCGACTTCGACGTCTTCCGCACCTTCAAACACGAGTACGAGCAGGAGACCTTCCGGTTCGCCGAGAGCAACCGCAGGATCGGGACGTACACGACCGAGATGTTCGCCGGCTGGTTTCCCGCCCGGCTGCGTCCGGTGGTGCGGGTCGGGGTGCGGTCGCTGCTCGACGAGACCATGCTGAGCGCCTTCGGATTCGACCCGGCGCCGGCATGGATGTGCCGGGCCGCGACGGGTTCGCTGCGGGCCCGTTCGGCCGTGATCCGGCGGCTTCCGCCGCGGCGGCGCATCAAGTTCGCCTGGGATCCCAGGACCCGCACCTACCCCGGCTATCCCGAGGGATACCAGCCGCGGGACCTCGGTGCCCCGCCCCCGCCCGAGACCCTCGACGAGAAATGGAGGAACCGACCGCTTTCGACCAGGTAGCGCGGTAGAACCATGCGGATCAGCCGTCCTGGCTCGGGCGGCTCTGGGCGGCCTCGTGTTCGTAGCCGCGCCACCGGCCGAGAATGTCGCGTTGCGCGAGAGCCTCCAGCCGGTCGGCTTCCTCGGGGTTGGCCGTGCCGAGCCGGGTGAAGCGGGACTCGGTCGCGGCGAACTCGCTGAACGGGATCGACGGGGCCCGGGAGTCGAGGGAGAACGGCTGCTCCTCCGCCCGCGGGTCGAAACGGTAGAGGGGCCAGTAGCCGGACCGCACCGCCGCCTTCTGGTGCGCCATGCCGTCGGTCATGTTGATGCCGTGGGCGATGCAGTGGCTGTAGGCGATGATCAGCGACGGGCCGTCCCAGCTGGCCGCCTCGTTGAAGGCCTTCACCGTGTGCGCGTCGTTGGCACCGAGCGCCACCTGCGCGACATACACGTCGCCGTAGGCCGCCGCGACCAGGCCGAGGTCCTTCTTGCGGGTCCGCTTGCCGCCGACCGCGAACTTCGCGACCGCCGCCCGCGGCGTCGACTTCGACGCCTGCCCGCCCGTGTTGGAGTACCCCTCGGTGTCGAGGACGAGCATGTTGACGTCGCGCCCGGAGGCGAGCACGTGGTCGAGGCCGCCGAAGCCGATGTCGTAGGCCCAGCCGTCACCGCCGACGATCCACACGCTTTTCGCGACGAGGTCGTCGAGGAGGGCGTCCAGCCGGGCGGTGGGCCCGTTCCGGGCGGCGTGCTTGCTGCCCGCCAGCCGGCGTCGCAGTTCGGCGACCCGGTCGCGCTGGTCGGCGATGCCGGCCTCGGTCGACTGGTCGGCGTCCAGGATCGCCTCGACGAGCTGGTCGGCGACCAGAGCCCCCTCGGCGCGCAGCAGCCGGCGGGCCTCCCGGGCCCGGGCGTCGAGCGCGAGGCGCATGCCCAGCCCGAACTCGGCGTTGTCCTCGAACAGGGAGTTCGCCCAGGCCGGGCCGCGGCCGTCGGCGTTGGCCGTCCACGGCGTGGTGGGCAGGTTCCCGCCGTAGATGGACGAGCAGCCGGTCGCGTTCGCGACCACGATGCGGTCACCGAACAGCTGGGTGAGCAGTTTCAGGTAGGGCGACTCCCCACAGCCGGCACACGCCCCGGAGAACTCGAACAGCGGCTCCCGCAGTTGCGAGCCACGGACGGTGGCCGCCGAGGCGAGCCGCGGCTCGACCGCCGGCAGGGTCTCGTGGAAGGCCCAGCTGGTCCGTTCCTCGGCGAACCGGGAGTCGGCGTCGACCATGTCGAGCGCCCGGTGGTCCGGCATCTCACGGCTCTTCGCCGGGCACGCCTCGACGCAGACACCGCAGCCGGTGCAGTCGTCCGGCGCGACCTGGATCGTGAGCCGGTACTCCCCGAGCCGGGGGTCCTTCGGGCGGGTGTGCCGGAACGACGGCGGGGCGTCGGCGAGCCGCGCCGGGTCGAACAGTGTCATCCGGATCGCCGCGTGCGGGCAGACGATGGCGCACTTGCCGCAGCTGACGCACAGCTCGGGATCCCAGACCGGGAGCTCGCGGGCGATGCCGCGCTTCTCGTACCGGGCCGTCCCCACCGGGAACGTGCCGTCGACCGGCAGCGCGCTGACGGGGAGCAGGCCCCCCTCGCCGGCCATGATCCGCGCTGTGACCTGCCGGACGAACTCGGGTACGTCGCCGACCAGGCGCCTGCGCGCCGGCCCGGTGACGGTGCGGTCGCGCAGGTCGACCTCGCGCAGCGCGCCCAGGGCCGCGTCCACGGCCGCGGTGTTGCGGCGCAGGACTTCCGCTCCGCGCTTGCGCTGGCTGGCGAGGACGCCCTCCTTCACCGCGGTGACCGCCTCGGCCGGCTCGAACAGGCCGGACAGCCGTAGGTAGCAGGTCTGCAGGACGGGGCTGACGATGCCGGGTATGCCGGCCGTCGCCGCCACCCGGTCGGCGTCGACGACGAACAGCCGTACGCCCCTGGCCAGCAGGTGCCGCTGGGCCTCGGCCGGCAGGTGGTCCCACACCTGATCCGGTGGGTACGAGGTGTTGATCAGGACGGTGGCACCCTGCCCGGCCACGGCGAGGACGTCGACCCGGTCCAGCAGCGACCACTGGTGGCAGCCGACGAACTGGGCGTCCCGGATCAGCCAGGGCGCGTCCACCGGCCGTGGCGCCAGCCGCAGGTGCGACACCGTCATCGAGCCGGACTTCTTGGAGTCGAACACGAAGTAGGCCTGCGCGTGCAGCGGCGTGTGGTCGCCGACGATGCCGGCGGTGGTGCGGGTGGCGCCCACGGTGCCATCGCTGCCGAGGCCGTAGAACACGGCGCGCCGGACGTCGTCCGGCTCCGGGAACCCGTCCTCGTCCGCGGGCAGGGACAGGTGCGTGACGTCGTCGTCGATGCCGACCGTCACCTCGCGCCGCGGGTTCTCCCGCGCCAGCTCCTCGAACACCGCCGCCGCCATCGCGGGCGTGAACTCCTTCGACGCGAGCCCGTAGCGGGCACCGATCACCCGCGGCATGCGCCCGGGCCGCTCCGCGAGCGCCGCCAGGACGTCGAGCCGCAGCGGCTCGCCCGTCGCGCCCGGCTCCTTCGTCCGGTCGAGGACGGCTACCGAACGCACCGTCGGCGGCAGGCAGGCGAGGAACGCCGCACTGTCGAAGGGACGGTACAGGCGGACCTGGACGAACCCGACCCGCTCGCCCCGCGCCATCAGCCGGCTGACCGCGTCGCGCACCGCCGACCGGCCCGACCCCATGATCACCGCGACCCGCTCGGCCTCCGGGTGGCCGTGGTACTCGAAGATGCGGTAGGCCCGGCCCGTCGCCGCGGCCAGCTGGTCCATCGCCCGCTGCACGGCGCCCGGGACGGCGGCGTAGTAGGTGTTGGCCGCCTCGCGGGCCTGGAAGAACGTGTCGGGGTCCTGGGTGGTGCCGCGGATCACCGGGTGGTCCGGGGACAGCGCGCGGCGGCGATGAGCGTCGACGTGGGTTTCGGACAGCAGGCCGGCCAGCGTCGGGTCGTCGAGCAGCGTGACCTCGTTCAGCTCGTGCGAGGTGCGGAAGCCGTCGAAGAAGTGCAGGAACGGCACGCGTGTCTCGAGAGTGGCCGCGTGCGCGACCGCGGCGAGATCGTGCGCCTCCTGCGGAGACGCCGAGGACAGCATGGCGAAGCCGGTCGACCTCGCCGCCATCACGTCGCTGTGGTCACCGAAGATCGACAATGCCTGCGTGGCCAGGGTCCGGGCGGCCACATGGAGAACCATCGGCGTGAGCTCGCCGGCGATCTTGAACATGTTGGGCAGCATCAGCAGGAGTCCCTGCGACGCGGTGAAGGTGGTGGACAGCGCACCCGCCTGCAGGGCGCCGTGGACGGCGCCGGCGGCGCCGCCCTCGCTCTGCAGCTGGACCACCTCGGGCACCCCGCCCCACAGGTTCGGGCGTCCCCCGGCCGCCCACACGTCGGCGAGCTCGCCCATTCCCGAGGCAGGAGTGATCGGGTAGATGGCGATGACCTCGCTTGCCCGGTAGGCCACCGAAGCGGCCGCCTCGTTGCCGTCGATCGTCTTCTGCCCCATGCAGCCAGACTGCATGGGCCGGAGCCGAAGTGGCGAAGGACGTCGTCCCGTACGCCCAGGATGTACAGCACGGCGACCCGACTGCCGAATGTCATCGGCGTCCGGGTGATCTGCGGCAGAATCCGGGGCGATATCGAACCTCATCACCAACTGCCACGACCCGGTCCTGAACGCGGTCGGGCCGGAGAAGCAGGAGGCACCCGCACGTGTCCGGGGACGGTATGTCAACCGCTGCCTCCGGGCTGTGGTTCGGTGCCCTCGGGCCGCTGGAGGTGCGGCTGGACGGCGTGCCCCTGCGGCTGCACGGCCCCCGTGAACGCACCCTGCTCGGCCTGCTGCTGTCCCGGCACAACCGGGTCGTGTCGGTGCCAGGGCTGATCGACGGGCTGTGGGGGGCCACGCCGCCCCCGACCGCGGAGAAGACCCTCCAGGGCAACATCTCCCGACTGCGCCGGGTACTGGAGCCCGGCCGGTCCTCGGCCGAATGGCAGGTGCTGGTCACCACCGCGGCCGGGTACAGCCTGCGTGCCGGTCCCACCGCCGTCGACGTCGGGCAGTTCGAATGGCTGGTGGACGGGGCGCGGCGGGCCCGGGACGGCGGCTCTGCCGAGCTTGCGGCAGCCAGACTGCGCCGGGTGCTGCGGTTATGGCGCGGGGACGCCTACGAGGACCTCGGCGAGGCCGCGTTCGCGGTGGCGGAGCGTCGCCGCCTCGACGAGCAGCGGCTCGCGGCGATCGCGGACCGCATCGACCTGGACCTCGCGCTGGGCGAAGCAGCCGCCCTGGTCGGGGAACTGCGGCGGCTGGTGACCAGCCATCCGCTGCGGGAGCGCTTCTGGGGCCAGCTGATGGTCGCCCAGTACGAGTCCGCCGGGCAGGCCGAGGCCCTGGCCGCGTACCACTCGGCACGCCGGCACCTGACCGACGAGCTGGGCGTGGATCCGGGCGCGCGGCTGCAGGCGCTGTACGCCGCCATCCTCGCCGGTGCTGACTGCCCGGTGCCGAGCCCGGTCCGGCCGCGGCCCGTGCCCGCCGCTATCGGTGCGGATCGCAACCCGCTGGCCGGGCGGGAGGCGGACCTGCGCTGGCTCGAACGAGCCTGGGATCGGGTCCTCGACAGCGACAGCGGTGACGTGGTCATCGTCGAAGGCGAAGCGGGGATGGGTGTCAGCCGCCTGGTGGCGGAGTTCGCGCGCCGGGTGGCGGCCCGTGGCGCCGACGTCGTCCTCGGCCTGGAGAACCTGCCGGTCACCTCTGCCGAGGAGCTGGCACGGTCGGCCGCGGAATGCCCGACGCTGGTGATCGTCGATGATCCCGGCGAGCACTCCGCCGGCGACCGCGACCCGTGGGATCGGATCGCCGGCGACGTCGCCGGGCTGCCGGTCCTCGTCGTCGTCACCGCCAGGCCTTCGGGGCGGCTCGGCGCGGGCGGAGCGTGGCGTGCGCTGCGGCTCGGCCCACTGGCCCCCGAGCAGCTCGCCGAGATCGTCGCCAGCTACGTCCACGGCGACGAGCTGCCGGCCGCGCTCGCGGCGGTGGGCGCGTCCAGCGCCGGCGTCCCCCGCAGGATCCACGCCGACAGCGCGGCCTGGGCCGCCGCGCGCGCCGCGCAACGGGTCGGCGAGACCGCGGCGAAGGTGGAGACGGGCCGACGGGAGCTGGACGCCGCCGAGCGCGCGATGATCGCCGAAATCCTGCGCCTGAGACAGGCGCGGATGCGCCGTGCCGAGGGTGAGCAGCTCGAGCCTGGCGCGAGTACCGGGGGCGGTGCCAGCGGCTCGGAGGCGATCAGCCCGGGTGGCCCGGACGGCACCAGCGCCGTGGACGGCACCGGCTCCGCTCTGGTGTGCCCGTACAAGGGCCTGGCCCGCTTCGACGAGGAGGACGCCCGCTACTTCTTCGGCCGGGACCGGGTCATCGACCAGCTGGTGACCAGGTGCGCGGCGGCGGCCCTGCTGGCCGTCGTCGGCCCGTCCGGCTCCGGGAAGTCGTCGGTGGTGCGGGCCGGGCTGGTCCCCGCGCTGCGGGCCGGCGTCCTCCCGGGAAGCGACTGCTGGGACATCCGCGTCGTGCGAACGGGCGCGATCGGCGTGGCCGACCTGGCGATGTTCGACACCGATCGGGCCGACGGCCCTGGCGCCACCGACGCGGGCGTGGCCGACGTGACGGCTGTCGGCCCGCAGGCCGGGGGAGTCGGGGCGGGTGCCGGGCCGGCGTCCGCCGTCCGCCTGCTGGTGTTGGACCAGTTCGAGGAGGCGTTCACCGCCTGGCGGGACGGCGACCGGGAGCTGTTGATCGACAAGCTGGTCCGCGCGCTGCGGCGGGAGGACGGGCGGCTGCGCGTCGTCCTCACCGTGCGCGCCGACTACTACGGGCGTTTCGCGCGTTACCCGGAGCTTGCCCGCCTCGTCGACAACAGTGTGCTGGTCGGCCCGATGACACCCGACGAGCTGCGGCAGGCCGTCGAGCGGCCCGCCCGGGTGGCCGGCCTCGAGACCGAGCCGGAGTTCATCGACACCGTGCTGGCCGACGCGCACCACGAACCCGGCGTGCTGCCGTTGCTGTCCACCGCCCTGCTGGCCACCTGGGAACGTCGTGACGGGCGGGTCCTGTCCGCGGCCGCCTACCGGGACGCGGGCGGGGTGGCCGGCGCGCTGACCAGGCTGGCCGACAGCGTCTACGAGGCGTTCGACACCGACGGCCGGGCGGCCGTCCGGCGTCTTTTCCTGCGCCTGGCCACCCCGGGCGAGGGCGGGGCCGAGACCCGGCGCCGGGTGCCACGCGCGGAGCTCGCCGACATCCCGCGGATGGAGGCGGTGCTCGCTCAGCTGATCGAGCGGCGGCTGGTCGTCGCCGCCGACGGCACCGTCGAAGTGGCGCACGAGGCGCTGCTGCGCGAGTGGCCCCGGGTACGCGACTGGTTGGACGCCGACCGCGACGGGCGCAGGGTCCACCGGCATCTCACCGAGGCCGCCACCGCCTGGGACACGGCCGGGAGGAGCACAGCCGATCTCTACCGGGGCGCCCGGTTGACCGGCTCGAGCCGTCCCGCGAGACCGAGGCGGGCCTGCAGAACGTGCTGGCCCGCACGCCCGCGCGCCTCGATCGGATCATCCGCTTTGACGGGCAGGGCCTGCTGCCGGCCGCGCTGCCGCCGTCGGTGAGTCGGGACGGACGCCTGCTCGCCGAGCCCCGCCGTGACGGCACCGTCCGGATCTGGGATCTGCGCACGAGCCGGGTGCTACGCACCCTGCGCTGGCCGTCCGGCCGCCAGCTCGCGATCTTCAACGGGGACGCCACCCTGCTCTCGGCCGGCGGCAACGACGGGACGGTCGTCGTGTGGAACGTCGCCGACGGGCGGATCGTCGGCGCCCCGATCAGAGCCGGTAACGCCCTGGCCTACGGGCAGTTCGACCCGCGAGATCCAACCCGGATGTTCGTTGTCGGCGGCTCCGGAGAGATCACCCTGTGGGACCGGTCGCGTCCCGATGCGCCGAGGCAGGTGGGCGCACCGCTGCGGTTCCCGGCGAGCCCCGGGGCGATCCCGATCGTCCCGATCAACGCGGACGGGACCCGGCTCGCCGCCGGCACCTTCGGCGGCTCCACCACCCGGATCTGGGACGCCCGCACCGGCCAGGTGCTGCGGGACCTCGACGGCGCACCAGGGTTCTTCGGCCCGGACGGTGCCACGCTGCCCACCACCCTCGGCGACCGGGTCACCGTATGGGACGTCAACACCGGCCAGCCGCGGTTCCCCCCGCTGACCGGGTTCACCAACGCCACCCCCGGGATCGTCATCAGCGGTGACGGCCGCCGGATCGCGGCGAACGACGGAGCGACCTTCATCCGCGTGCTCGACCTGCAGTCCGGCCGGGAGGTCGCGGAGCTTCCGCTGCACGAGCACGCGGTGGTCCCGTCCGCGTTCCTCCCCGACGGCCGCCTGATGACGAGCGGCGTCGCCGAGGCAGCGATCTGGCGGCTGGACGACGACTCGTCCCAGCTGGGACGGACGATCGGCGGCCACGACGGCCGCGCCACCGGCCTGATCATCGCAGATGATGACGAGATAATCACCCTGGGTGTGGATGATCGGCGGGTGCTGGTGTGGGACGTGGCCACCGGCGCGGCGAAGGGGCCGTTGCTCGGCGGGGCGGTAGCGGCCCCGGCCACGATCAGCCCGGACGGGTCGACGATCGCGGGGGTGGGCCGGGATGGGCGGTTCCGGCTATGGAACCGGAGCAGCGGGGCCGAGATCGCTGTCCTCGGGCCGCCGTCGCCGTCCACCCTGGCCAAGCCGACCACGGCGTGGAGCCCGGCCAACGGTCGGCTCGTGACGGCCATCGGCGGCGTGGTCCAGTTGTGGGACGTGAGTGATCCGCGCCATCCCCACCAGGTCGGGCGCCTCGGCCGTGCGGACCAGGCACCCGGGACGGGACAACCTCCGGAGAACCCGCCGGACGAGCTGCGGCCCTCCTTCAGCCACGACGGGCGCTGGCTGGCGGTGGAGGACACCGCCCGCCGGACCGTCACCGTCTACGACACCGCCACCAGCGCCGCCGTGTGGACACGGCAGCTGGACGCCGTCGGGC
This sequence comes from Frankia sp. Hr75.2, assembly GCF_949319125.1. Classification (NCBI taxonomy): domain Bacteria; kingdom Bacillati; phylum Actinomycetota; class Actinomycetes; order Frankiales; family Frankiaceae; genus Frankia; species Frankia sp. Hr75.2. Next base: position 9,211 of record NZ_CASGGV010000177.1, read on the forward strand.
CACCGGCGCTCGCCTTCTCCCCGGACGACTCGACCCTCGCCGTCGGCTACGGCACCGTCGCGGCCGGCGTCGTGGACTTCCGGGACGTCCGGACCGGTGACCTGCGGCGAACGCTGCGGACCGGCTTCAGCAACGGCGGCGTCGAGTACCTCCGCGACGGAAGCGTCGTGATGACCACCAGCGATGTGGGCGATCACAGCGTGGCCCAGCTGTGGGACTCCACCAGCCTTGAGCCGATCGGTGAGCCGCTCCCGCAGCCGGGCGGCGCCTACTCCATCACCCGCGCTCGGGGCGGCACCCTCGCGATCACGGGCACCACCACCGGCTTCATCCAGATCTGGGACGTCGGCATCGATCACTGGATCGCGACCGCCTGCAGCATCGCCGGCCGCAACCTCACACCCGCCGAATGGAACCGCTACCTGCCCGGCGAGCCCTACCGGCGTACCTGCCCGCAGTGGTCCGACGGCGCGTGAGCGGGTCGCGGCCGATCAGCAGGGCTGGTCCCGGACCACCTTCCGCCCCGTTCCCGCACCCGGCCCGCCGGCCCGCCCGGCTTCCCGCCGGCCTACCGCCCGCCTACCGACCTGCTCCCGGTCGGTCCGGCCGCACGCTGCGCACCCCGAATCCCGCGGCCACCGCTCCTGCCCCCTGAATGCCAAACCCCGCCGCGAACCCCACCGTCGACGTCCAGACGATCAGAATGGCCATCCCGCAGGCCACGAGAAGGCAACCCGCGGCCAGTAGCGCCTGGCCGTGACCACTCAGCCGCTCCCGGCGAGACGCCGAGCGGTAGAGATGGCCCCCGACGAGAACAAGGTGGGCGCCGCCGGCCGCGATGATGACGCTTCTTCCGGACCGAGCCTCGTAGACACCGGGATCGACATCCACGGCGGCGCTTTCCCTCGCAATGCTCACCAGGCAGAGAACTCCGTATATCAACATTGTTGATCCGCTGAGTATGGCGAGCACTCCGGCCAGTCGCATCCCCCTCGACGCGTCCTGCATCACGTGCTCACCGCGTCCGCACCGCCATCAGGTCGCCACGTACTCACCATTGCGCCGCGGCGCCGCCCGGAGGCTGCGTCGCCGTCACATCCGGACGATGGCAACTGCCGGTTGCAATGCGGTGGCAAACCGGTTGTGAGGCTCGAACCGAGGTTGACCACCGCTTCGCAGCCAGCCGACAACCAACGGCGGCCACCATGGCCGTCGACCGCCGATACGGGGGAGGGTGTGATGAACCAGCGAACGGCAACCACAACGGCCGGGACGGTGCCCGAGGACGGGAGTCCGCCGGCAGCGGGGAGAGCCCTGTTCGACCGCGCGAGCCAGGCCCATCGGCGAGGGCAGCCCGATGAGGCACTGGAACTGCTCGACCAGCTTCTGGCCGACGAGCCCGAAAACGTCGCGGCCCAGTACGCCCGTGCGATCTGCCTGGCCGACCTTGGTCGGACGAGGGAGGCGACCGCGCAGTTCCGCGCCGTTCTGGCGCGGGATCCGAGGCATTACGAGGCGGCTTACCAGCTGGGCCGCGCCCTGCAGGCCACGGCCGACCTGACCGGCGCCATCGACGCCTACCGAGCGGTCCTGGTAGCCGGCAACTACCGGGATACCGCAGCTCGACTGCGGGACTGCGGGAACAGCCTCCTGGCGGCCGAGCGTGGCCACTCGAACGCCTCGGGGCGGTACGGCGCCCCGGCGGCTGGCCCGGCCCCCGGGGAGGGGCCGACCCCGCTTCGCACCCGGATCGATGCCCAAGGCGTCGTTGACCGCGGCATCCAGGTCGGTCTCGTGCGCCTGCAGGCCCGCAACCTCGTCCCGCGGGCGATCGCCGTCCTGCTGGGCGCGGGCACCCTGACCCTGGTGCTCCTGAGCATCCTGTTCGCCGCCTTCAGTCAGCGGGACAGTCATGTTTCCGCTCCGGTCCTGACCGATCTCGCCGTCTCGCACCGCGTCGCGCTCAGCTACGCGATCTTCGCCGTCTCGATCCTGCTGTGCTCGCAGTTCGCCCGGACAGCGGCGGCGCTGCTCGCCGTCGCGGTGGTGGCAGTGATCGGGACGACCCAGGCAAAGGTCGTGCACACACCACACCTAAGGGTGACGGGATCGGGATTCTCCGTCGGCCCGCTTCTGGACTACAGCGGAGGGTCGTTGTTCCTCCGGTACTACACATTGTCCTGGACCGCGATCTTCCTCTACTTTCTCGGTGCGGCGGCGGTGATTGCCGCCTGCCGGCACCTCAACGGAGCGGTCCTGTACGAGTACGGCCTGGACGTGCGCGACGGATTCCTTCGGCGATCGGTTCAGTTCATCTGGTACTACCAGATCACCGAGCCGCCCATCTACCGTCGGACGATGACCAACTATCTGGCGAACACGGCATCGATGAGTATCAGTTACAACGAGTCCGGTGCGGCGTCGGTGCGGAAGATCGACCTGACTGCCATCGGCAAGCCGGCCGATGTGCTCCTGCTGGGCAGACGCCTGGAATCCCGGGTCATCGTCGAGCGGGCGCGCTTCCGAGGGCCGTGGACCTGACCGCGAAAATCTTCGAAATAATACGGATTTCGGATTTCGCTGAGTGGCCGGATCTATTCGTTGGTAAGGAGTGCGGAAGATGGGTGGCAGGGGAAGTGGTTCCGGCAGAGGAGGGTTGCCCCGGTCCGGCGTCGGCGGCCCTCGGTGGCGGGTCCCCGGTCTTGGTCGGGCGCCCGCCTCGAACAGGCCCGCTGCCGGCGATCAGCGCGGCAATCAGTCCGGCAGGGCACCTACCGGCCAGGCCGGGGGCGCCGGGCGAGACGCTGCCGGATCCTCCAGGGCGCAGCAGCAACGATCGCCGGGCCGGGAAGCCGGGCCCCAGACCCGCCCGCAGGCAGGAGGAGGCGGTACGCCGGCGAGCACCGCAACCGGATGGCAGCCCCAGCAGACGAGCGAGATCGGCAGCTTCCGCGGAATCTCACCCGTCCCGCCCATTCCGCCCGTCGCACCGTCGCCGAGTCCGGCGGGCCCTGACGCGGGTGTTCCGATCAACCCGCGGGATGCGGCGGATGCGGGCGCCCCGGCGCCGCGGCCAGACTCCGGCGGTCATCCGCACATCCCTGCTGGCAGGAGCCAGAAGACGGACCAGCAGGCGGCAGCCTCGGCCGACGGCAGGGATGATTCGGCGGGCAGGCACGAATCCTCCGATCAGCAGCCGGGCGATACCAACCCCGTGGATGGTCCGGCCCAGGCCGATGTGCCACCCATCCAGGGTGGGGACGACGCCGGCGCGCCCTATCCGACCGGGGGTCCGAACGAGCCCGCCACGGCGGAGCAGGTCGAGCCTCCGGCCGGCGTCACAGGCACGATCGCCGGCCCATCCGGCGACGGTGACGGCTACGTACCGCCTGGCGCACCACTCGACGCCGGTGGCTCCGATCCGGGGGTCGTCCTGTTCGACGGTGCTGACTATGTCACCCAGCAGTCCGACGGTTCCTGGGTCGCGGGTCATCTCGACTCGACCGACTTCGTCGCTGGTGTCCCCGGTGGTTGGACCGCGGGGGCTGAAGGCGGCTACCTTCCGGCGGGGAGCGGGTTCGGTGCCACCGCGGATCCTGACCACGGCGGCGATGCCGGCGCGAACGGCACTGACCCGGGGACCGTCCAGTTCAACGGCGCGGGTTACATCGCCCCGAACGGCGACGGGTCCGGATCAGTTGGCCACATCGACGGCGCCACCTTCGTCACCGAACACCCTGGCGAATGGAGCGCACCACCTCCCGATTTCGCCCCGCATTACTGACCTTTAATCCGTGGGGTCGAATAGAGGGTCGGGGGTGTCACGATCGGCTCCTCCTGACGTTCCCGCCCGCGTGACCAGGCTTCGGCCGCGCCCTTGCCAGGCGCGACCGGAGCACGGTCATGAGCCGACCGTCGAACCCGGAAGGACCACGATGACACCCCTGGAGATCTCGTCGGAACACGTGCGCGACCTGCTGCGGCGGGGCCAGGAGATCGCGCTCGTCGACGTGCGCGAGGAGGCGCTGTTCGCGCAGGGACATCCGCTGTGGGCAGCGAACATCCCGCTGTCACGCCTTGAGTTGGATGCCTGGGGGCGCATCCCCCGGCGCGACACTCTCGTGGCCGTCTACGGCGACGCCACCGCGACGGCGGAACGGGCCCACGAGATCCTGGTCGAGCTCGGATACACCCAGGTGCGCCGGCTTCGACCGCGTGCTCATCGGGTACAGCAGCGGATCGGTCGACAACCTCCAGGTCGCGGCCTACGCGGCGGCGCACACCGAGCGCCTCGGATACCTGGTCGCGCACCGGCCCGGAGTGGTGTTCCCCACCGTCGCCGCGCGCTACTTCGCCTCCCTCGACAACTTCTCTGCCGGCCGGGTGGCGATTCACATCATCACCGGCGGCAGCGACGCCGAGCAGCGGCGTGACGGCGACTATCTCGACAAGGACGAGCGGTACGACCGCACGGACGAGTACCTGGAGGTGGTCCGCAGGACGTGGACCGCCACCGAGCCCTTCTCCCACCACGGCCGGTACTACCAGCTTGAGGACCACCTGTCCGCGGTGCCGCCGGTGCAGAAGCCGCACCTGCCGATCTACTTCGGCGGGTCGTCCGCGGCGGCCTACCGGGTGGGCGGCAAGCACGCCGATGTCTTCGCGCTGTGGGGCGAGCCGCTGGCCGAGACCGCCCAGCAGATCGCCTCCGTCAACGCCGCCGCGGCCGCGGCCGGCCGGACCACCCCGCCGCGCATCAGCGTGTCGTTCCGTCCGATCCTCGGTGCCACCGAGGAGCTGGCCTGGGAACGGGCGCACCGGATCCTGGCGTCGACCAGGGAGAACGTGAGCAAGGCCGCCGAGTACTTCAAGGAGTTCCGCGGCTTCAGTGGCAACCGCGACGCGCCGCAGAACGTCGGCTCGCAGCGGTTGCTGGCCGCCGCGGCCAAGGGCGAGCTGCACGACCGTGCGCTGTGGACGCCGCTCGCGGCGGCGATCGGCGGCGGCGGGAACTCCACGGCGCTGGTCGGCACACCGGAGACGGTGGCGGCGGCGTTGCTCGACTACGTCGACATCGGCGTCACGACGTTGTTGATCCGGGGCTACGACCCCTATGACGACGCGATCGACTACGGCCGGCACCTGATCCCGCTGGTGCGCGAGGAGATCGCCCGGCGCGACCGCGGCGAGGCGGCCCGGCGCGACGACGTCGCACCGGTGCCGGCGGCGCTGGCCGCGGCGCCCCGTGCCGGCGACCGCTCGCCGCAGGCCGCCGACGCGGCTGTGGGCGGTGCCGCGCGATGACCATCGAGATCATCGGCATGGTCGGCACCAAGGACATGTCCGAGACCCGAAAGACCTTCGACGGGCCGGTGGTCGACACCGACTACCTGACCCGCTTCGCCCAGGCGCATGACGAGGCCGGGTTCGACCGCGTCCTGATCGGCTACGGTGCCACCGGTCCGGACGGCTGGGCGATCGCCTCGCACGTGCTGTACTCGACGCAACGGCTCGGCGTGCTGATCGCGCACCGGCCCGGCTTCGTGGCGCCCACCCTGGTCGCCCGCAAGCTCGCCACGCTGGACGCGCTGACCGGTGGCCGCGGCCGGGTCGCGATCCACCACATCACCGGTGGCAGTGACACCGACCAGCGCCGTGACGGCGACTTCGCCGACCACGACACCCGCTATGAGCGGACCGCCGAGTTCATGAGCGTGCTGCGGCGCGCCCTGACCTCGGAGGTGCCGTTCGACCACGAGGGGCCGTTCTACCGGTTCGAAGGCGCCTTCAGCTCGGTCCGGCCGACGAGCCCCGGCGGCGTCCCGCTGTTCTTCGGCGGCCAGTCGGCGGGCGCGGTCGCCGCCGGCTCCGCGCACGCCGACGTCTACATGCTGTTCGGTGAGCCGCTCGAGCAGACCGCCGAGCGGATCGCCCTGCTGCGGGCGGAGGCCGCCAAGCACGGCCGAACGCTGCGGTTCAGCCTGTCGACCCGACCGATCGTCGCCGACACCGAGGAGGCGGCGTGGGAGCGCGCCGAGGCGATCCGGGCGGAGACCGCCCGGCGGATCGGTGCCGGCAACGGCCTGCTCGCCGCGAAGTACTTCGGCGAGCAGAAGAGCATCGCCTCCGACCGCATGCAGGACGCGGCCTCCCGGGCTGAGGTTCACGACGAGCGGCTGTGGTTCGCCATCACCGCGCTGACCGGTCCGGGCGGGAACTCGTCCGGGCACGTCGGTACGCCCGAGCAGGTGGCCGAGGCACTGTTGAAGTACTACGACCTCGGCATCGACCGGTTCCTGATCCGTGGCTTCGATCCGCTCGACGACGTCCGGCTGTGGGGAGGAGGGCTGGTACCGGCGCTGCGGGCCGGAGTGGCGGCCCGTGACGCCGGGCGGGGCACGCCGGTCGCCGTCCCGGCGTGACGCGGCACGCGCCAGCCGAGCGGAGACGGTACGGCGGCTGGCCGGTCCTTCCCCCGGGCTCGTCCCGGTACCCGTCCCGCCCTCCGTCTCCCGCCTGCCGGCCGCGGCGGCCGGCCCCACCGCGGCACTCCCGGTGAGGGGCGGACCGGGACTGGCCCTGGTGACGGCGGCGGTGGGGCGCCACCGGCGGCTGATGGCCGCCGGGATCGGCGCCGGCCTGCTCTGGACGGCGACGAAGCTCGCCGCGCCGCTGCTCGTCGCGCACACGGTCGACGCCGGGGTGCTCGGCGACGACTCCGGCCAGCTGTGGCTCGGGGTCGTGCTCTTCGCCGGGCTGGCGGTGGTCGGCGCCGGGTTCGCCGGGCTACGTCGTTACTACGGGCAGTGCCTCGCCTACGTGGTGGAGGCGGACCTGCGGGACCGGCTGCTGGCGCGGGTGGTGCGGCTGCCGGCGGCGTTCCACGACCGGCACCCCAGCGGCGTCCTGGTCGCCCGGGCCACGACCGACCTGCAACAGGCCCAGCAGCCCGTGATCAACATCCCGATCATGGTCTCCAACCTGGTGATGCTGGTCGGGACGGCGATCCTGCTGGCCCGGATCGACCCGGTGCTGACGGTGGTCGCGATGGCACCGGCCGTGGCGGTGTTCGCGGTCGCCGTCCGGTTGACCCGGCGGCTGGGGCCACGGGCGTTGGACCTGCAGTCCGAGCTCGGCGTGCTGGCCAGCACCGTGGAGGAGTCGATCGCCGGGGTGCGCACCACCAAGGGCCTCGGTACCGAGGACGACGAGCGGCGCCGCGTCCGCGACCAGGCCGGTCAGGTGCAGCGGGCGGCGCTGCGGCTGAACTCGGTCCGCGCGACCTATCTGCCGCTGGCCGAACTGCTTCCGGCGTTCGGCCTGGTCGGTGTGCTGTGGATCGGCGGGCTGCGGGTCGCCGACGGGGCTTTGACGGTCGGCGAGCTGGTCCAGTTCAGCTACTTCGGGCTGTTGATCGTCGGCCCGCTGCGGATCGCCGGCATGACCGCGTCCCAGCTGAAGCGCGCGGTGGTGTCGGCCGGGCTGGTCGCCGCGATCCTCGACGAGGAGCAGGAACCGACCGCGGCGCGGGCCGCGGCCGGCGCCGCGGCCGGAACCAGGGCCGGAAGCACGGCCGACCCCGGAGCCGAGACCACGGCCGGAGGCACAGCCGGCACCGCGGCCGGCGCCTCCGGAAGCACGGCCGGAACCGCGGCCCGAACCGCCACGACGGGCACGACGGGCACGGCCCGGGCGGCAGCCCGGAGGACCGCCCCGGCAACGGCGCCTGTCTCGGCGGCCGCCGGGCCCGGCGGCGGGCTTGAGGTGCGGTTCGAGGGGGTGACGTTCGGCTACGCGCCGGGTCGTCAGGTGCTCCGGGAGCTTGACCTGGTGGTGCCGGCCGGCGAGTGCGTCGCCGTGGTCGGTGCGACCGGCAGCGGCAAGTCCACCCTCGGCGCGCTGGTGCCCCGCTTCTACGACGTCGGCGCCGGCCGGGTCTGCGTCGGCGGCCGCGACGTCCGGGACTGGTCGCTCGCCGACCTGCGCGCCCAGCTGGGCGTCGGGTTCGAGGACGCGTTCCTGTTCAGCGGGACGGTCCGCGACAATCTCCGGTTCGGCGCGCCGGAGGCCGATGACGAACAGCTCCGGGCGGCGGTCCGGCTCGCCGGGGCGCAGGACGTGGTGGCGGGCCGGCCGGGCGGCTACGACGCGCTGGTCGGCGAGCGTGGCCTCGGCCTGTCCGGCGGCCAGCGACAGCGGCTGGCGCTGGCCCGCACCCTGGTCGCGGACCCACCGGTGCTGCTGCTGGACTCGCCGACCAGCGTGGTGGACCCGACGAAGGAGGCCGAGATCGTCGCCTCGCTGGCGACCGTGGTCAGGGGACGGACGACGATCCTTGTCGCGCACCGGCCCGCCGTCATCGGCCTCGCCGACCGGGTCGTGCTGCTCGAAGGCGGCCGGGTCGCTGCCACCGGCACCCATGAGGACCTGCTCGAGAGCTCGCCACGCTATCGGCAGGTGCTGGTCGCCCACTCCGGCGACCTGGACGACCCCGACCCCGACGCCGACCCCGGCCCTGGTCCCGACCCTGGCCCTGGGGCGCCGGCGGGCCGTGGCGCCCTGGCAATGTCATGACGTCCCCGACCGGTGTGACTCCGACCGGCGCGACCCGGACCGGGACCACCCCCGCCGGCGGCCCGCCGGCAGGCAGGCCGTCGCCGCCGGGCCGTGGCAGCCTGCTGGCGCGGACGCTGACGCTGCTGCGGCCGCGCTGGCCGGCGGTCGCGCTGGCGGCGCTGCTGCTTGTCACGACCACGGCGACGGCGTTGGCCGGGCCCTGGATCCTGCGTTACGCCATCGACGAAGGTCTGGTCGGGGACCGGCCCGACACCGGCGTGATCACTCGCGCCGGCATGCTCTACCTGGGCCTGGCCGTGGCTGGCCTGGTGCTCGCCCGGCTGCAGGTCGAGCTGGTGGGGCGGATCGGCGAGTGGTTCGTGCGCGAGCTGCGCAGCCGCACCGTCGACCACGTCATGTCAATGTCGGTGCGCTACTTCGACCGCACCCCGGCGGGGACCCTGGTGTCCCGGATGACCGCGGACGTCGACGCGCTGCAGGACGCCGTCCAGCTCGGAGTCGTGCCGTTCGCGCAGGCGGTGCTCACCCTCGCCTTCCTGGTCACCGTGCTGGTCGCGTTGTCGTGGCAGCTCGCGCTGGTCTGCCTGCTGCCGGCGGCGGCGCTGGTCGCGGCGACGGTGTGGTTCCGCCGCGCCTCCCGCTCGGCGTTCGCCCGGGTGCGTGACCGCGTCGCGGACACCGTGACCGAGCTGACCGAGCGGCTCGCCGGGCTTCGGGTGGTCCGGGCGTTCCGCCAGGAGCCCGCGGCGACCGCGTCGTTGCTGGGGCGCAGCGGCCGGCAGCTCGACGCCAACGTCACGGCGGTGCGGATCCAGTTGGTCTACCTCACCGCCATGGAGTTCGCGACCGTCGGGAGCATCGCGGCGGTACTGGCCGCCGGAGGCGCCCTCGCCGCACGGGACGCGGTGACCGTGGGCACCCTCAGCGCCTTCGTGCTCTACCTGCTGCTCGCCTTCGAGCCGGTGCAGTCGCTGAGCTTCCTGGTCACGGTGCTCGAATCGGCGGCCGCGGCGCTGCGTAAGATCTACGGCCTGCTCGACGAGCCGGTGGACCTCCTGGAGGGCACCCGGGAGCTGCCGGACGTCGGTCCGCTCCACGCCGAGGACGTCGGTTTCCGGTATGCCGACGGTCAGCCTGAGGTCCTGCGCGGGGTGCGCCTGACGATCAGGCACGGCGAGCGGGTGGCACTGGTCGGGCCGACCGGCGCCGGCAAGTCAACGCTCGCCAAGCTGATGGCACGGCTGTTCGACCCCACCGCCGGCCGGGTCGGCTACGCCGGCGTGGACCTGCGGGACGTGACCCGGCGGGCGCTGCGGTCGCGGGTCGTGATGGTCGCCCAGGACGGACAGCTGACCAACGGCACGCTGGCGCACAACCTGCTGGCGGTGCGGCCCGGCGCCACCCGCGAGGAGCTGGCCGGTGCGCTGGCGTCGGTCGGCGCCGGCGGCTGGCTCGACAGCCTGCCCGACGGCCTCGCCACCCAGGTCGGCGAGGGCGGGGCGCTGCTGTCGGCGGGCGAGCGGCAGCTCGTCGCGCTCGCCCGTGTGTGCCTGCTCGACGCGGACGTCGTCGTGCTCGACGAGGCCACCTCCGGGCTGGACCCCGGAACGGAGAAGCTCGTGGAGGCCGCGGTGGCCGCGGCAACGGCCGGCCGGGCCGTGCTCATCGTCGCCCACCGGATGTCGACGATCCGTGGCGCGGACCGGGTCGTCCTCGTCACCACCGACGGCGTCACCGAGCTCGGCTCTCACGACGAGCTGCCAGTGCCGTCGTAGCCGTCTCCAAGCCCACAGGGCGCCGGCGGCCGGGTGCGGGCACCAGCGAGATCCAGCGCAACATCATCGCTCAGCAGGCCTGCCGCCTGCCCCGGGGCCGGGAAGACTTTCTTCCGCTTACGCCGTGCGCAAGCGGAGGGTATCCTTCCGTTTGGTGGCCGTCATCACTCGGCGGCGGGTTGCCGGGCAGGGAGGTCCTGAGGCGTGACAGCGGGATCGCCGGAGCGGTTACGTGCGGATGCGCGCCGTAACCGCCGCAAGATCCTGGCAACAGCCGCACTCGCGTTTGTCGAGGACGGCCCGTACGTGCCCATGGAGGAGATCGCCCGCCGTGCCGGTGTCGGCGTCGGCACGCTCTACCGGCACTTCCCGGACCGGGATGCGCTGATCATGGCGGTCGTGCGGGACAACCTGGCCGCCACGCTGGTCAGGGCACGCCAGGCCGCGGCGGAGGAGGAACAGGCGTGGGACGCGCTGGTACGGAGCATGAGCGCGTCCGACGAGACCCGGCTCGTGCTGCGCCTGCCCACTCTCTTCTCGCCGGCGATCGTGGCGGCGATCCAGGCCGACCCTGAGATCCGGCGGATCCGCCGCGAGCTCGTCGCAGTGATCGACGGCCTCGTCCGCAGGGCACAGAACGAGGGGTCGCTGCGTGCCGATGTGGGCACCGGCGACCTCATCCATCTCTTCTCGTTGCTGCTGCGCGGTGTCCGGAGGACACCCGACGACACGGCGGACGTCGCCCTTGAACGCGCGCAGGCGGTCATCCTCGACGGCCTGCGTGCCCATTCAGGAGACCTGTTGCCCGGCCGGCCGCTCAGCGCGACCGACCTGGAGGCGGAATGACCGGCCGGCGCGGCGCCATGGCGGGAACGGTCGATCAGCCGGGGACGGCTGAACCGGGAGGGGGATGTGCATGGTGCGAGGGTCGATCTTCAGGACGAGGAGGTAGTGCAGGGGCGCCCGGGCCGACTTTCGGCACCCGGAGGACCCGTCCAACCTGACAGCTCAGAGCCCGTCAGCTGGTAGCAACGGCAGAGCTCTGATCGACTTCCGCGTCGTGAATGCCGAGGTAGGCGTTCTCCAGGAGCTCGGGGGCGGCGGCCAGCTCCTTCGCCGGCCCGCGCAGGACGATGTTGCCGCGGTTGAGGACGGCCGCGGCGTCGGCTACCTCGAGGGCGAGGTTGACGTGCTGTTCGACCAGGACCACCGCGCACTTGTGATCGGTGGCGATGCGACTGACGGTGGCGAACAGACCCTCGACGATCAGGGGTGCCAGGCCCATGCTGAGCTCGTCGATCAGCAGCACCCGGGGCTGCTGGATCAGGGCTCGAGCCATGACCAGCATCTGCTGCTCGCCGCCGGAGAGCGCCCCTGCCGGCAGGGTCCACCGCTTCTCGAGAGCTGGGAAGGACTCGAGAAGCTCTTTCGGCTTGGGGCTGTTGCGCCTGGCCGCCACCCGGATGTTCTCCTCGACGGAAAGGGTGGTGAACAGGCAGCGGTTGTCGGGGACGAGTACCACGCCGGCCGCGTTCGCCGCGGTGGGTCGGCCGCTGCGCAGCCGCGCGCCGTCGACGCTGACGGTTCCCCCCTGAGCGGGCAGCAGCCCGGACAGGGTCAGCAGCAGCGTGGTCTTGCCGGCGCCGTTCGGACCGAGCAGGGCCAGCACCGACCCGGCCTCGACCGCGAGATCGACGTTCCGGAATGCGGTGGTGCTGCCTCTGCCGCCGGTGAGGTCGGCGCACTCCAGGCGGATGGTCATCGGGTCACCGCCGAGGATGTGGTCGCTGCCGTGGGTGCCGTCAACGGTGGAGTGGTTTCCGCCGCCGGTGGGGTGGTCTCTGGCGCTGGGGTTGGGGTGGTTTCCGTGGCCGGCGGTGAGGTGGTCTCCACGGTTGGTGCTGGGATCGGGGTGGTCTTTGCCGCCGCCGGTGAAGTGGTCTCCGGTGCCGGTGCCGGGGTGGTCTCCGCCGCTGGCGGTGGAGTGGTCTCCGCGGCTGGTGCCGGGGTCGGGGTGGTTTCCGCGGCTGGCGGCGGGGTGGTTTCCGCCGCCGGTGGGGTGGTCTCTGGCGCTGGGGTTGGGGTGGTTTCCGTGGCCGGCGGTGAGGTGGTCTCCGCGGCTGGTGCCGGGGTTGGGGTGGTCTTTGCCGCCGGCGGTGAAGTGGTCTCCGCGGCTGGTGCCGGGGTTGGGGTGGTCTTTGCCGCCGGCGGTGAAGTGGTCTCCGGTGCCGGTGCCGGGGTGGTCTCCGCCGCTGGCGGTGGAGTGGTCTCCGTGGCTGGTGCCGGGGTCGGGGTGGTTTCCGCGGCTGGCGGCGAGGGGGTCTCCACAGCTGACGGGGAGGCGGTCTCCGGCGGTGCTGCGGCTTCCGTCTCTACCTCCTCTATCTCCTCTATCTCCGCCTCGACCTCTGCTGAGGCGTCGTGGACGGAGCCGAGGTAGGCGTCGGCGACGGCGCGGTCCGCGCGGATCGTCGCGGGGGTTCCCTCCGCGATGACCTTGCCGAAGTCGAGGACGTAGATGTAGTCGCACACGGACAGCACGAGGGAGACGTCGTGATCGACGAGGATCACGCCGACCCCGGTGTGACTGATCGAGCGGATGCGCTCACCGAGCCAGGCGGTCTCGGTGGTGTCGAGCCCGGCGGCGGGTTCGTCGAGGAGCAGGGCCCGCGGGCTGGTGGCGCAGGCCCGCGCGATCGAGACGAGCTGCCGTTCGCCCTGGCTCAGTTCGTCGGCGTGCCGGCCGGCCCGGTCGGCGATGCCGACCAGGTCGAGCGCGGCCGCCAGGGCGCGGTGACGTTCGTCCCCGCGCGCGCCGAACAGCGCCGCGCTGACGTTCTCCTCGACGGTGAGGTCGTCGTAGAGCTCCAGGGACTGGAATGTGCGGGCGAGGCCACGCCGCACCCGCGCGTGTGTGGGCAGGCCCTCGATGGGCTCTCCGCCGAGCTGGATGGTGCCCGAGGCCTGGGCGAATCCGGTCGTCGCGTCGATCACGCTCGTCTTGCCGGCGCCGTTCGGCCCGATGAGGCCGACGATCTGGCCGGCGTGGACGCGCAGCGAGACCTCGGAGACAGCTGTCACGCCACCGTAACGAACAGTGAGTCCGCTGATGTCGAGCACCGTGGCCGCCGGCTGCGCCGGTTCGGTTGGTTCCGCCGCCTGGTCGGCGCCTGCCGGCTGTGTCGGCACGGTCGGTTCTGCTTTGGCGGTACTCACCGGTTTGGCGGTACTCACCGGTTCCGTCTGGTCGGTGCTTGCCGGTGCGGGGACGCTGGTCTTCGTCGTGAGGTCGGCCTCGGCGGCTGTGGGCTGCTGGGGCGTCAGCCTCTTGGCCTGCTCCGGGGAGGTTGGTGTGCGCTTGCGGTGGCGTAGTCGGTCCAGTCGGTCGGCGAGCTCGTGGCCGCCGGTGGCGAGGCCTTCGGGGTGACCGATGAGGGCGACGAGGAGCCCGATGCCGGTGATGACCGGGAACCAGTCGCCCAGGTGGACCCAGCGGTCCATGGCCACGAAGGTGATGCCGGACGCCGCCATGATGCCGGCGAGGATGCCGCCGTAGACCGAGGTGACGCCGGCCAGGTACGCGGTCGAGAGCAGGGCGAGCCCGCCGATCGCGGTGAACGAGTCGAAGGTGACGACACCACGCCGGTAGGCCAGGAGGCTGCCACCCAGGCCGGCGATGAACGACGCGATCGCGAAGCTGGCGACCTTGATCGCCACGACGTTGATCCCGATGCCGGCGGCGGAGTGCTCGTTGGCGCGGACCGCGAGCATGGCCGAACCCAGTGCGCTGGTCCGCAGCCGGGCGACGCCCCAGGCCACGGCCACCAGGACCGCCAGGCACAGGAGGCCGAAGGGAATGCGGGGGAAGGCGTGGCCGGTGCCGATGCTGAGGTCGAGGCCGAACAGCTTGGGCTGGGTCACCGCGGCGCCCTCGCTGCTGACGATCTGGGTGTTGCGGAACCAGACGGCCTCAATGGCGTAGGCCAGGGCGAGGGTGACGATGCCCAGGGTCAGCCCCCGCAATCGCAGGGCGGGCAGCCCGATCACCACGCCCAGCACGGTGGCCGCGAGCGCGGCCAGCAGGGGCGCGAACGGGAACGGGACGTGCCAGCTCTGGGTCAGGCCGCTCAGCGTGAACGCGGCGCTGCCGGCCAGCGCGAGCTGGGCCAGCGACACCTGGCCGGCGTAGCCGGTCACGACGACGAGCGACAGGCCGATGATCGCGGCGATGAAGGTGCCGATGACCGCGCTTCGCCAGGTTCCGGTGGTGGCCAGCAGGGCGATCACGCCCACGGCGGTACCGAAGACCGTGGGCAGTGTCAGGGAGCGCGGCCGGGGTGCCCGACCCAGCGGTTGCCGAACCAGACCGCCCCGGACCGTCAGGCCCCGTCCGGTGGCCAGCAGCGCCAGCAGGATCACCACCAGCGGGACGAGTTCCGACGCGCCTGTCCTCGGCAGCCACCACACCTTGTCGGCGGCGAGTGATAGCGCCTCGGACTGGACCATGCCGATGGCGATGCCGGCGGCCACGGTCGGCACGAGGTTGGTGAAGCCACCGACGACGGCGGCGGCGAGGGCCGGGACGACGAAGAGCGTGTAGGTGGTCGGGGAGAGCGGGCTCAACGGCGCGATGAGAATGCCGGCGGCACCGGCGGTCACGCCGCTGATCATCCAGTTGAACAAAGCGATTCGGTCCGGGGACACGCCGCTGACGTAGGCGCCGGTCTGGGATTCCGCCACC
Source organism: Frankia sp. Hr75.2 (assembly GCF_949319125.1). Taxonomy (NCBI): domain Bacteria; kingdom Bacillati; phylum Actinomycetota; class Actinomycetes; order Frankiales; family Frankiaceae; genus Frankia; species Frankia sp. Hr75.2. The sequence continues at coordinate 24,304 of NZ_CASGGV010000177.1, forward strand.
GCCCTCGTCAGCAGCCCGAATCGGGTGAAGCGGTACACCGCGGTCAGCGCCAGCGTCAGGACCACCACGGCGACGACGAGATAGAGGCGGTCGGACAGCACCTTCGCGCCGCCGAACTCCCACCGTTCCGCCGGGAAGATCGCCTCGACGCTGACGGGCGCCGTACCGAGCCGGATCGCCATCACCGACTGGATGACCACCAGAACACCTAGCGACGCCACTGCCCGGGCCAGCGGAGGCGCCTCGCGCAGGGGCCTGAACACCGCCAGGTACAGCAGTGCGCCGAGCAGTGCCCCGAACAGGAGGGAGAGCGCTGCCGCCGGTGCCAGCCCCCATTCTCCGCCAAGGTCAACCGAGACAGGCAGTCCGGGAAAGAGGACTAACAGCTCGCCGTCGCGTAAGTAGGCATAGGAGTAGGCGACGTAGAGCGCTACCGCCCCGGTCGCGAAGTTGATGACTCCCGAGCTCCGGTAGGTGAGCACGAGCGCGAGACCCAGCGCCGCGAACACCCCTCCGTTTCCCAGGCCCAGAAGTAGCGAACCTATATGTTCCATCACGATCTCCTGGCATCTTTCAGTTCAGTCCTGCAAAACGCGGGCCGGTTCGGCCCCCCACTCGGGCAGACGCCGAGTGGGGGGCCGAACCGGCTATCGAGAAATACGTCGATGAGTGGGTAGTGGGTACGCGGCCGTCAGTCCGGGATCGGAGAGGTGCCGAGAACCTTGTACTCCGTAGGCTGGCCATCGCTGTCGAGAGTCGTGGACAACCCGCCGCGCACGCAGGCCGCCGGCGAGTCCGGGTAGGCCTTGCCGTTGCAGCGGAACTGCAACCCGGAGGCGCCCGGAAGCTCCTTCTCGGGAGCCGCCTTGATAGCGGCGGTGACGGTCGCCGGCGTGATTTCACCCTTGATGTCCTCGAGCGACGCCGCGAGACCGGCGAACGTCACGAACATGCCCCGGCCCGCGGACGAGCCGGTGTCGACGTCCTTCCCGTAGGTGTCGATCACGGCGTTGTAGAGGACGCTGGACGGGTCGTCCCCACCGACGGGAACAGAGGCGCCGATGACCATCCCTTCCAGGTCGTCTCCGGGCACGGCCTTACGGGTGGCGTCGGTGATGCACTGCGAGATGGCGCTGACCGTGCCTTCGAACCCGACCGCCCGCAGGCCGTTGATCGCGCTGATGCAGAACGAGTCGTTGCCGATGATGAACACGACGCTGGACTTGTCACCCGCGACGCCCTGCAGCTGCGGCGTCATGTCGGCCGTGCCCGGAGCGATCCGGATGAGCTCGTACTCGAGCCCCGCCTTCTCCATCAGCGGCGGTGCGAGGTCCTGCGCGTTGTGGAGCGCGGCCGGCACGTCGATGACGACCTCGGTGACCTTCTTGAGGCCCTTGTCCTTCGCGAGGCTGATCGGCAGCTGCAACGTCGCGAACGTCGGATCGCCTATGGTGAAGCTGTTGGGGTCGGACAGAATCGACGGGCTGCCCGCGCCGAAGAACATCACGGGTATGTCCGCGTCGGCCAGCGGCTTCCATACGCCCTCGGCCACCGCCGACTCGCCGACCGCGACCGCGACGACGTCCTTCTCGATCATCTGGTTCCCGCAGTCGGTACCCCTGGCCGGGTCTGCCTGCGTCTCACACGTCACCAGCTCGACGGGTCGGCCGCCGATGCCCCCGCGATGCTCGTTCAGGTACTTGGCGGTGGCCTCCGCGACGGCGAACTGGACGGAGTTGTCGATGGCGGCAGACCGGCCGTCCGAGACGATCCCGATTTTGACGGGCTCGCCGGCGGCCTTGTCGACCGGCCCGAGCGCGTTGGCGGCCGCGGCCGTCTCGGTCGGGGTGGTGGCATCCTCGTCGTCCGAGCTACACGCGGCGACGAACAGGAGCGAGGCCAGGGGCAGGGCTAAGAGCGCCCGCGCCGACCGCCGACGCGACCACCTTGTTCGGTCGCGTGGCACCGTGTTCTGCATATGCCTTCCACCTCTGAGTCATCGAAGTTGTCTGCATCGCGGCACCATCAGCCACGAAAAACAGCCCTGCCGGGAGCAGGTGGCTCTCACAAGGCCGTGTTTAGTTGGCTGGCCATTGTCCGGCGGACGAGTGAGCACATGCTCCCAACTTTCGACGTCAGCGTCAACGACTTAGGTTGCCCTCAGGTGATCTTGCTGGGTGGTGTGGTCAAAACGAGATCATGATCAAGGTGTTGGCGGCTCCGCCGTGGAAGTAGTAGCCGTGTTTGGCGTAGCGGGAGGCGAGCGGGCGAGGCATGCCTCGGGGCCGGCGGCCGGCCGTCAGGGGGCGGGGCCGTTTGAGCTGACGCGTCGGCCGGAGCGGCGCCGCGAGTCCACGGTGGTCAGCCCGGTGCAACCGGCGACGCCCGCACCGCGGGCTCCGCCTCCCACCGGCCTGGCGCGACCCCCCCGGCCGCCGCCGCGACGGCAGGATCAAGCGCTGGTCCGTCCTGGGCGTCCTAATCAACGAATACGGATGGGCCGCCTTATGATCGGGACACATCAATACGGTGGCCGAGTTCTGGCACTCGAAAGATCGAGAACATTCAGTCGCGGTCGCTACTGCGACCGAAGCGGTACTTCGACGCCGGTCCTTATTCGCGTCCGGTGGCCGCATTCGCCGAACTCGCCCGCGTCGTCCGGCACCCATCCGCACTCTGTGAACACCTTGAGCCCCAGGATCACCGTGCGTGGCTGCCGAGCAGGTCCAGGGTGCCGAGGTCGCGGATGGCGGCGCACGCGTTTGTGATCATGGAGAGGAACATTCGGTCGGAGTTCTCGGTGGGTTCGTTGGTCGCGTAGGCGGAGCCGAGCACGGTGAGTAGTGGTGCCTGTGGGGTTCCGAGGCGGTAGTCGTGGAAGCAGTCGTCGAGCGGGTAGTCGTCGACGCCCATCTGGGTGAGTTGTTCGTGGTAGGCGCGGACCAGGTTCTTTTCCTGGGCGCGTCGGAGTGCGGGTGGCAGTGCGGTGGCCAGGAAGTAGGCGACGTCGCGGCCGGGGAAGCCGATCTCGAGCGACTGCCAGTCGATGGCTGTCACCTCGTGGGATTCGGTGAACAGGAGGTTGTCGAGGCGGTAGTCGCCGTGGATGAGGGTGTGGCGGGTGCTGACGTGTCGGCCCCAGCGGGCGAAGTGATCGGCGGTGCGGTGCAGTGTGTCTGTGTCGGTGGGGAGAGACGGTCCTGGAACCGGTCGAGGAACGGCTCGGTGGCCGCGGTGAGGATTTCGCCGAGGAAGCTGAGACCGGCTTCGTCGGTCTGGCGTAGCCAGTCGGCGCCGTTGGTGAGGCCCGGCTTGTTCCAGAACGGGCCGTGCAGGCCGACGAGGTTGCGTAGCGCGGCTTCGGCCTGGGGGCGAACCTGGTGTAGTAGCCCACCTCGCTGCGGTAGCCGGGGGCGATCTGGCCGCGGCCTTCGGGGGTGCCGGCGGCCAGTTTGAGCACCACCGAGGAGGGCGCCGGGTCGGCGCTGTCGGGATGGACGTCGAGGTGGAAGCGGTGGCTGGAGCTGAGTTGGCCACCCCCGACGGGTTCGTGGCGTAGCCCGACGATCTCGGTGTCGGTGCCGCCTCGGCGCAGCGCGGCGGTCATCCACTCAGGGGTGACCACGCTGGGGTCGTCGACGATCCACGCCGGTTGTCCACCCGCCGGTTCGGTCATCCTGGCCCCCGAAGGCGCTCGGGTCGGTGTCCGTGGCGGCGGGCTAGGTGATCGTGTAGCGGATGGGGAGGCGTTTGGGTCCGCCGACGAACAGGGTCTGCATGTATTCGGGCGTGCCGGCCAGCTCGATCTCGTGTAGCCGGGGGACCAGTTCGGTGTAGAGGGCGCGTCCCTCTAGGCCGTGTCCGGTCAATGATGGTTGGAGGCGGTTTCGCGTACGGGCCCGCTCGTGTCCCAGCCGACGTACGGCGCCGGTTGACACCAGTGCTCCGCTGCTCCGTGGACCGCCATGATCCCCCGTGCCCGTGCCCGTGCCCGTGCCCGTGCCCGTGCCCGTGCCCGTGCCCGTGCCCGTGCCCGTGCCCGTGCCCGTGGCGGCCGTGGTGTCGAGCGGGCGGCGCGCGTGCAGGAGTGCTGGCGTCCGGAGCAGGCCGGAACCGATAGGTATTCAGGCCGGCTGGGCCTCATACGCGATGTCGAGCAGCCGTGGCGGTTGAGTGACAGCCCGGACTCACCCAGCCGCCACACATTGCCGGGTGGCGGGATTGGGGCCGCATAAGTCCCGTTCCCGCGGCCTTGGCGCACTGATTCCGTGCCCGCCGGCCCACCCCGCCCGCGCCGGGCCCGCCCGGCCCCGTAGGAGGTCACCACCGTCGGCCCTTGGACGGATGAGGCTGCCGCTTCCTCGGCGGCTAGCGCGACGAGGCCGCCTTGGATGGCGCCGCTCGCGTTGAGGCCGTCGGCCCGGTGGGGTACCTCGACGGTGCCGGGAGCCACGATGACGCCCCCGACCCGCTCGGCGAGGGGAACCGGCAGCCGGAAGGGTCCCTCGGGTAGTCCGGCCAGGGTGCGGTGGGAGAAGACGTGATCGGGGTTCGGGGAGGTGACGAACGACGTGTGACAGACGGCGGTCAGGGTCCCGGAGGTCTCGTTGCGGAATCGTGTCTCGCAGACGACGACCGTCCGGCCGGCCTTGACGGTTCTTGCCTTGAGGGAGATCGTGTGGCCGATCTCGGCTGGCTCGATGACGTGCACGTCGAGGTCGAGGGTCAGGGCCGTCCGGGGGTGGTCAGGTTCAGGGCGAGTGTGCCTGTGACGATGTCGGCCCAGGTCGCCAGCACGGATGTCCGCAGGGCGGTCGCGCCGGGGACGCACAGCTCGGCGAACACGTCGGCGTGCCCGGTGGCGATGCCACCGTCGACCGAGAAGCCCAGGCCGAGCTCCATGACGATGTGCTGCACATCGTCCACGTTGCCGTGATTGCCATCATTGCCGAGGGTGTTCACGAGATCGCCCCTTCGTTGCCTTGGCCGCACGGCCTCCTGGCCGCGCGGCCGGCGGATGTCGAGCGTCTCAGTCCTCGTTGCCGAATGGTTTGTAGGGCAGGGTCGGGTTGCCCTGTGCGTTGAGGGTTGTCATTAGTCCGCCTTGGGTGCAGGCGGCGGGTACGAGTGGGTTGGCGGTGCCGTCGCAGTGGAAGGTCAGGCCGGGGGCTGCGGGTAGTGGCAGTTCGGGTGCTGAGCGGATCTTCTCGATGAGTCGGGTGGGGGTGATGTTCCCGGTGAGGCCGTCGAGTGCCCGGCTCAGGGCTGTCATGGTGACGTAGATGGTGGAGCTCATCGAGTTGCTCAGGTCGATGTCGTTGTTGTCGTAGGTGTGCACGATCGCCTCCCACTGGCGTAGGTCGGGATTGTCGTGGTCGTCGATCGCGAACGGTGCTGATGCGTACACGCCTTCCAGGGTGTCGCCGAGTGCGGTTTTGGAGGTGTCGGAGACGCACTGGTTGACGACGCTGACGGGTCCGTCGAAGTTCGCCGCTCGCAGGCCCCGGAACGCGGAGATGCAGAAGGCGTCGCCGCCGATGATGTGGACTTCGGTGGGTCCGCCGGCGGTGATCCGTTCCATTTGTGGGGTCATGTCGGCCTGGTCGGGGGGGATGGCGACCACGTCCAGGTCGAGGCCGGCGTCGCCGAAGATCTGGTCGCCGACGGTGTCGTAGAACCCGGTGACCACGGGTACGTCGATGCCGACGACGGTCACTTTGGGTACGTGGTTCTCCGTGGCCACGGTGATCGGCATGCCGGCCAGGCCCGCGATCTGGTCTGCCAGTGCGAAGGTGGAGTCCCGGTCGAGGATGACCGACTGTTCGGTGGTGGCGTACACGAAGATCGGGATCCTGGCGTCGTGGAGTGGTTTCCATACCGGTCCCATGGCGGTGGACTCGCCCGCGACCGTGATGGCCACGTCGGCCTGGATGAACTCGGTCGCGCAGTCGGCTGCTCGGCCCGGGTCGGCTGCGGTCTCGCAGGTCACGAGTTCGATCGGGTGGCCGCCGATGCCGCCGGCGTGCTTGTTGAGGAACTTTGTCATCGCGACGGCGGCGTGGATCTGGATGGTGTTGTCGAAGGCCGGGGTGCTGCCGTCGCTGACGAAGCCGACCTTGACCGGTGGGCCGTCGGCCGGTCGGCTCGGGCCGAGCAGCGTGAGGTCGACACCGCCCTCGTCGTTCGAGGTCGGGTCGGAGTCGTTTCCGCCGCACGCCGCGCCGGTGAGTGCCAGTGCGGTGAGGGCTGTCGCCACCAGCCGGCGTACCCGCGGTCGCGGCCCGCGTATCCGCGACCGTCTACGTAAGCTGCCTGCCCGCGTGCTCTGTTCCATGATCTGTCCCTGCGTGATGGGCGGCTGTCGGCCGCGCTGAGACGTCGCCGGTGTCAGGGCCGGCGGATCGTGCGGGGGTGGCCGTGCTCGCCCGGCTCGGTGTCACGCGAGTGCGGCTGTCGGCCGGCAGGTTCACTCCGGCGACCCGCCGTCTGGGCGAGAACTCTAAGTTATATATTTAGATTTTTCCAGCCTCATATCGAGGTGGTGGCCGGTAGGTGCCACCGGCGAGGGTCGGCGGCCGCGCCGGCGTGGCTTGCCGCGCGCGCCGGACGCGCACAGGAGAGGACGACGACGTTGACGTTCTGGGGCCTGCTCGACGACGCCGCCCGGCGCGTGCCGGACGCCGTCGTGCTGGCGGACGACCACGGCCGCTCGCTGACCACCGCGGCCCTGCGTGACGCGGCCGGCCGCGCGGCGGCGGGCCTGCACGGGCACGGCGTGGAGCCGGGCGACGTCGTGTCCTGGCAGCTGCCCACGACGCTGGAGGCGGTGGTGCTGCTGGCGGCCTGCGCGCGGCTCGGTGCGGTCCAGAACCCCGTCATCCCGGCGTTCCGCCACCGGGAGGTCGGGTTCATCGTGCGGCAGGTCTCGGCACGCCTGGTCGTCGTGCCCGAGTCGTGGCACGGGTTCGGCCACGGCGAGATGGCCAGGTCGCTCGGGTCCGAGGTGCTGGCACTGGACCTCGACGGCCCGCCCGGGTCGGCACTTCGCCTGCCCGAGGGCGACTCCACCGGCCTGCCCGCCGCCCCCGCGCGGGCCGACGAGTGCCGGTGGATCTACTACTCCTCCGGCACGACCGCCGACCCGAAAGGGGCGCGGCACACCGACGCCTCGGTGATCGCCTCGTCGGACGGTGTCGTCGCCGGGCTCGGTTTCGGCGCCGGGGACGTGTACCCGATCGCCTGGCCGATCGGCCACATCGGCGGGGTCTCGATGCTCGCGGCGGCGCTGCGGGCCGGCGGGACGCTGGTTCTGTTCGACGCGTTCGACCCGGCCGTGACGCCTGAGCGGATGGCGGCCCACCGGCCGACGATCCTCGGCTCCGCGACACCGGAGCCCGTCAGCCGGGAGGTCGCGGAGGTCCTCGGCGTGCCCGGAGTGCTGGGCTCCTGGGGGCTCACCGAGTTCCCGGTGGCCACCAGCGAGACGCCGACGGACGCCGAGCCCGGCACGACGGTTGGCCGGCCGGCCGCCGGTGTCCGGGTGCGGGTCGTCGCTGGCGAGCTGCGGTTGAAGGGCCCGCAGTGTTTCCTCGGCTACCAGGACGCGGCGCTGGACGCCGACGCCTTCGACGCCGACGGCTGGCTGCGGACGGGGGACCTCGGAGACGTCGACGAGCAGGGCCGGGTGCGGGGTCGTCTGAAGGAGGTCGTCATCCGCAACGCGGAGAACATCTCCGCGGCGGAGGTGGAGAGGGTGCTGGCGCGGCATCCCGCAGTGCGCGACGTCGCGGTCGTCGGTGTGCCGGACGAGCGCACCGGCGAGCGGGTGTGCGCCGTCGTCGTGGTCGGGCCGGGCGGGCCGGGCGGGCCAGGCGACGAGGTCACGCTGGCCGCCCTCGTGGCACACTGCCGAGCCGAGGGGCTGGCCCGTCACAAGTGCCCGGAACGCCTGGAGGTCGTCGACGAGCTGCCGCGAAGCCCGATGGGCAAGGTCCTCCGGCGTGAGCTCGAAGGCTGGCTGACGTCGGCACCGGGCGGCGTAATCGGTTGAAAACATATACATCAATGGCTACGATTCTCGTGCGAAGGCCGTGACCGCCGGACGGCGGAACACCACCTAGCCGGGAGGCCGTTCGATGAAGGCGACCGCGGCGGTACTGCGTCGGTTGGACGGGTCCTACGAGCTCGAGGAGATCGTGCTCGCCCCGCCCGGTCCCGGCGAACTGCTGGTCCGTGTGGTGGGCGTGGGCATGTGTCACAGCGACCTCGTGCCACGGCGGCCCAAGTCGTTCGCGCCGCCGCCGATTGTCACCGGTCACGAGGGCGCCGGCGTGGTCGAGGCCGTCGGCGAGGGAGTACGGCGGGTGTCGGTCGGCGACCACGTCGTGCTGTCCTTCGACTCCTGCGGTGACTGCCGGAACTGTCGGAAGGGCCTGCCGCCCTACTGCGACACTTTCCTGGTCCGCAACATGTTCGGGCGGCGGGCCGACGGCACGACCGGGGCGCGCGACGCGGCGGGGAACGCGATCTCCTCGCGGTGGTTCGGGCAGTCGTCGTTCGCGACGCACTGCCTGGCCACCGAGCGCAACGCGGTTCTGGTCGACCGGGAACAGCCGCTGGAGAAGCTGGGGCCCCTCGGCTGCGGCATGCTGACCGGCGCCGGATCGGTGCTCGTCGGGATGAAGGTCACCGCCGGCGCCAGCTTCGTCGTGTTCGGTGCCGGCGCGGTCGGGATGGCCGCGATCATGGCGGCGAAGGTGGTCGGCGCGTCCCCGATCGTCGCCGTCGACCTCCATCAGCACCGGCTGGAGCTCGCCCGCGAACTCGGCGCCACCCACGTGCTGAACGGAACGGACGCCGACCTCGTGCCGCGGATCAGGGATCTCACGGACGGCGGTGCCGACTTCAGCTTCGACACCACGGCGAACGTCGAGTCGATCGCGAACGCGGTCGCGGTGCTGCGGATGGCCGGGCACTGCGGGCTGGTGGGCGTCCAGAGCCGACCGGTGACGCTGGGTCCGATGGCGCTGGTCGGCAAGACCGTGTCGGGGATCCTCGAGGGCGGCGCCGACCCGCACGTCCTCGTTCCCCGCCTCATCGACCTGTGGCGGCAGGGCCTGTTCCCGTTCGACCGGCTGATCGAGACCTTCCCGCTCGAGGCGATCAACGCCGCGGAGGAGGCGACGCTTTCCGGAAAGGTGATCAAGCCTGTGTTACTGCCCGAGAAGACGACCTGATGGATTCGACGCTCGTCGAACGCGGCGGCGGCCTGGTCACGGTCATCTTCAACCGGCCGGAGAAGAAGAACGCGCTGGACGGGACGAACTGGGCCGACCTCGCCCGGATCCTGACCGAGGTCGCCCGGAACCCGGCCGACCGGGCGCTGCTGCTGACCGGCGCCGGTGGGAACTTCTCCTCGGGCGCGGACCTGACCGGCGGCGCGGGCACGGAGGGCGGGGCCGGCGAGGCTGGCGGACTTTCCGGCCCCCGGCAGGCGATCCTGCACGAGATGCGCACCGCCGGCGACATCGTGAACCGGCTGCACCGGTTGCCGAAGCCGACCATCGCGGCGGTGGACGGTGTCGCCGTCGGCGTGTCGCTCGGCCTGGTGCTCGCCTGCGATCTCGTCGTCGCCAGCGACCGGGCCCGGTTCTGCGAGGTGTTCGCCCGGCGGGGCCTGTCCCTGGACGGCGGGACGTCCTGGAGCCTGCCCCGCCAGATCGGGTTGCGCCGGGCGAAGCAGATGGCCCTGTTCGGTGACTGGGTGAGCGCTCCGGACGCGTTGGCGTGGGGCCTGGTCAACGAGGTCGTGCCGGCCGACGAGTTGCCGAAGGTCGCCGCCGCGTGGGGCCGGCGGCTGGCCGCCGGGCCGACGACCGCGCTCAGCCTGATCAAGCGGCTGCTCGACGCGAGCGACTCGACCACGTTCGAGCGGGCGGTCGAGGACGAGGCCCGGGCCCAGCACATCGCCTACACCACGAAGGACGCGCGGGAGGGGTTCCGGGCGTTCGCCGAGCGCCGCGAACCCCGGTTCACCGGCGTATGAGCGTCGGTCTGCTGGCGTCCGCGACGCCCGAGCAGGAGCTGCTCCTCGACTCCAGCGCCAGGTTCATCGAGCGGACGATGCCGCTGCCGTCAGTCCGGGAGTTCGCCGCGGGCTCCGGCGGAGTGGACGCGCGCTACCTCGAAGCCGCGGGCTCGCTCGGCTGGTTCGGGATGCTGGTCGGCGAGGAGCACGGCGGCGGCACCGTGTCGGGCAACGGCCTGCTGGACGCGGCGGCGGTCGCCGCCGAGCGGGGCGCCGTCCTGCAGCCCGGCTCGTTCGTCGCGGCGAATGTCGTCGCGCACCTGCTGGCGGCCGAGGGCCCGAGGCACGGCGGGACCCTCGCCCGGCTGGTGGCCGGCCGGGGCCGGGCGACCTGGGTGGTGGGCGACGTCGCCGGGCTGACGCCGGGCGCCGGCGCGATCGTCGCGGGCGAGGACGGTGCCGGCGGTTTCCGCCTGGCCGGCGACGTCCGGCACGTACCGGACGCGGCCGACTGCGACCTGCTGGTCGTGGCCGCGCGCGGGCCGCGCGGGCTGACGCAGTTCCTGGTCACCGCAGACACCCCCGGAGTCCAGGTGCGGCGGATGACGAGCCTGGACATCACCCGACGGCCGGGCGCGGTGCGGTTCCACGATGTCCGGGTGGGCGCGGACGCCGTGCTCGGAGCGCCGGGCGACGCGACCGCGGCGCGGTTCGAGCATCAGGTCGGGACCGCCGCGGTCCTCACCGCCGCGGAGTCGGTCGGGGCGATGCACCGTGACCTCGCGGCGGCGGTCGAGTACGCCAGGACACGTATCGCCTTCGGACGGCCGATCGGCTCGTTCCAGGCGGTCAAGCACCTCCTCGCCGACCTGAGCCTCTCCCTCGAGATGGCGAAGGCGGTGGTGGCCGCCGCCGCGGAGTCGCTCGGTTCCGGGGCGCTCGGTTCCGGGGCCCGCGACGGGATGGATCTCGCGCACGCGGCGAAGGCCTTCGTCGCCGAGCAGGGCGTCGAGCTGGCCCACGGCTGTTTCCAGGTCTTCGGCGGGGTCGGTTACACCTGGGAGCACGACCACCACCTGTTCATGAGGCGCCTCGCCGCGGACGCGGTGGCGTTCGGCTCGGCGCAGTGGCACCGCGGCCGGCTGGGCGAGCGGATCGGAGTCGGTTGATGCGGGACATCGCACCGGAGCGTGGCGACAACGTGCCGGCGGAGCGTGACGACGACACGGCGGTGCCGGCTCTCGACGAGTACCGGGCGCGGGCCCGGTCCTGGATCGAGGCGAACCTCGAGCGACTGCCGGCCCCTGCCCCCCGCCGGGGCGGTACCGGTCCGGCGGCGATCGCGGCCGGGCGCGCGCTCCAGCGCCGGCTGCACGAGGCCGGGTACGCGGGGATCACCTGGCCGCGTGAGTACGGCGGCCAGGGCCTCGGGCCGCAGTACGAACGTGCCTTCCAGCAGGAGGCGCGCGGCTACCGGCTGCCCGAGCTGGGAATAGCCGGCGGCACCACGTTCGGTGTCTGCGCCATGACGATGCTCGCGCACGCGTCGGCGGACTTCCTGCGCCGGCACATCCCGAGGATCCTCTCCGGCGAGGAGCTGTTCGTGCAGTTCTTCTCCGAGCCCGAGGCCGGGTCGGACCTGGCCGGCGTGCGCACCCGGGCGGTCCGTGCCGGCGAAGGGTGGGTCCTCAACGGGTCGAAGATCTGGAGCAGTGGCGCCTACTACGCGGACTGGGGCATGTGCCTCGCCCGCACCGACTGGGACGTGCCGAAGCACCGCGGCCTGACGTGGTTCGCCGTCCCCGTCACCGCCCCCGGCGTGACCGTGGAGCGGATCAGGCAGATCACCGGCGACGCGGAGTTCTGCCAGGAGTTCTTCGACGACGTCGTGCTCGGCGACGGCGACGTCATCGGCCAGGTGAACGACGGCTGGACCGTCGCCCAGACCATGCTGATGTTCGAGCGCGGGGGAGGGCTCAGCCACGGCACCCGCACCACGCGGGCCTCGACCGGTGTCGCGCCCGACCTCGTCGAGCTCGCCCGGGCCGCCGGCCGGCTCGCGGACCCGCTCACCCGCGACCTGATCGTGCGCGCCCACGTCGACGACGTGGCGCGCCGGGCGTTGCTCGCGAGGCTCGGCGCGCGGATGCGGACGGATCCCGCCCAGGCGCTCCACCTCGCGTCCTACGCCAAGCTGGTCAGCGGCGTCTACGACCCGATCCGCGCCGACACCGCCATGCGCATAGGCGGCGCGGACGCCGTGAACTGGGACGCCGTGAACGGGGACGGGGAGCCCGGCGAGAGTCTCGGGAGGAAAGCCGCGGTCGGCTTCCTCAACAGCCGCTTCATGTCCATCGCCGGCGGCACCAACGAGATGCAGCGCAACAGCATCGGAGAGCGGGTGCTCGGGCTTCCCCGCGAACCGTCGTTCGACAGCGGCAAGCCGTTCCGGGAGGTTCTGCGGGACGCCCGCGGCTGGTCGTCGGACTGAGAGCAGCCCGACCATCGCGGTTACCCGACCATCGCGGCCACCGCGCCGCACGGCCGCCGCGCAGTCGCCCGTCAGGTTCTCGTCACGGTGGCGGAGACCGCCTCGAGAGCCGCGCGTCGTGCCCAGGTGTAGTCGGCTTTGCCGGTGGCATGGCGGCCGATCCGCGGGCACAGCAGCACCGCCTGGGGCGCCTTGAAACGCGCGAGCTGGCCGGCGACGTGCTCGCGAACCGAGGTGGGAGACAGCTGCGCACCCGTCCGGAGCTGGACGAGCGCGACCACCTCCTCGCCGTAGCGGTCACTCGGCCGTCCGACGACGAGCGCGTCGAGGATGTCGGGGTGCTGCCGGAGCACCTCCTCCACCTCCTCGACGAACACCTTCTCGCCGCCGGTGTTGACGACCATCGCGTCGCGTCCGAGCACGACGATGCCGCCGTCGCTGTCGTAGCGGGCGCGGTCGCCGGGAACCGAGGTCCGCCGGCCGCCGACGAGCGGGAAGGTCTGTTCCGTGCGTGTCCGGTCGCCGAGGTAGCCGAGTGGGATCCGGCCGACCCGTGCCGTCCAGCCGACCTCGTCGTCCCCGGGTTCGAGGAAGCGGGACCGGTCCGCGGACAGCACCGCGGCACCCGCGGCGAGCCGGAACCGGTGCGCCTGCCTGCCCGACGTCGACGTTCCGAACGCCATCCCGCCCGTTTCGGACGCGCCGTACCCGTCGACGACGGTGAGCTGGGGCAGCAGCTCGAGCAGCGCCTGCTTGAGCCCGGCACTGGTCGTCGCACCGCCGGTGCCGAGGCGTACCAGCGAGGTCAGGTCGTAGGAGCGGGCCCGGATCTCGTCCACCAGCGGCCGGGCGTAGGCGTCGCCCACGATCGACATCATCGTCACCCGCTCACGCTGGATGGTCCGCAGGATCGCGCGGGCGTCGAAGGGCCGGGAGTCGTCGTGCAGGACCACCGTGCCGCCGTTGACGAGCCCGGCGAACGCGGTCCACTGCGCGGCGCCGTGCATCAGCGGAGGAGCCGCGAACCAGACGCCCGCCCCCGTCCTGGCGATCCCCGCGATGACGTCGCGGGTGGCTCCCTCGGCGCCGCCCGCGACGCCGACGTAGACGTCCCCCTGACGCCACAGCACGCCCTTCGGTGTACCGGTCGTGCCGCCGGTGCAGACGAGGTAGAGGTCGTCGGGTGACGGGACGGGAAGATCGTGGACGCCCTGAGCGTCGGCGAGCGCGGACGGGAACGAGGTGCTGCCCGGCAGGGGGGCGACGCCGGAGCCGTCGTCGACGTCGATCAGCAGCAGTCCGTTGAGGCGGCCGTCGGGCCGGGCGTTCAGTCGGACGGCCTGGGCGACTTTCGGGCCCAGCCGTCGGTGGTACACCACGGCCTCGGCGCCGACCTGGCTCAGCAGCGCGCCGATTTCCCTCGGCGCATAGTGGTGGTTGACGTTGAACGGCACGGCGCGTGCCCGGAAGGCCCCGATCATCGTCTCGAGGTACTCGGGGCAGTTCGACATCACGACCGCCACGGTGCTCTGGCCGCACTCCCAACGCCGCAGCTCGTGACGTTCCCGCCGCACCCCGAGCCCGTGCCGGCGGAGGTACGCGGCGAGCCGCCGGGTGCGGTCCCGTACCTGCGCATAGCTGCGGCGCACGGTCGCCGACACCAGCATGTCGCGGTCGGGGGCCACGTCGGTGACGACGTCGAGCACGGCGGGTAACGACCACTCCTGGGCTGTCACGTGGCTCTCCCTCACCCGCCGGACGCGGTTCCGGCCCGCGCGTGGGTTGTCCGGTTGACGTGGCGTCCAATATCTCTAGATATATAGCCATGACGCAAGAGTCTGTCCCGTCCTACCACCCGAACGTCCGGGCGGACCGTGACGGATTCGTCGTGACCGTCACGATCGACCGGCCGGAGTCGAGGAACGCCTGCACGGGTGACATGTGGGTGGCGCTCGGGCGCATCTTCCGGGAGGTCGGGCACTCCGGTGCCCTCGACGACAGACCGCCCATGAACGCACCCGACGTGAACAGATCCGACTCCAGGCTGCCGAGATGTTCGCTCGCGGTACCAGCGACCCGCAGATCGCCCGGTGCTTGCGCGTTCACGTACCTCGGTGAACCGATGGCACCAGGTAGGGGGAGCGCGGCGACGAAGCTCCCCACTGGCAGGGGCGGCGGGGGAATTCCTCCGGACCTGTTTTCGTTCTGCGGGTTCGGGTAGGGACCCGTTTCCAGCCTCTTCCCCCAGGTCAGACCTGGGTATTCCCCTCGAATGGAGCGTATATGGGTGTATGGCCGCGTCTGGACGAGTTCCAGGTATTCGACCACGAGATTCGCCGTCTGCGGCGGGCGCGCAGCCTCAGGGGGGAACGCATCAGCAGGGCCGCGCTGCTGCGCGTTGCCATCGACCTGGCGGCGGCCCAGGCAGGCCGAGACGACATCGAGAACCTACAGCGCAGATCTTCCGACCATCCAGACTCTGGATGGTCGGAAGACCGGTAGCGCACCCCCGTGCCGGCGCATCACCCCAGGTCACAGGCCCAGGCCGACTTCTGGCACCCCACAGGATTTCGGAGTCCCACAGGCTAGTCAGGGACCCTCTCGCCAAAGACGTCCTTGGTCATCTCTTCGATCATCAGAATCCTGGCGCGTCGTTGATCGCCCGCGGTGTCAACTGCCTGGCCCTGATTATGGATGGGTCCGTGCGGAAGGCGCGTCACTCCGGCCTCAGCCACATCTTGCGGTGTCGCCCAGTCGGTCGGCTCCGGCAATCCCTTTTCCGCTAGCAGGGCCCGGAAAGACGGTGTATCGGTCTTGCCGAGAACCAGGTTGAGCACATCGACATTGTAGGGGCGCAGCTCGGCCCACAGGGACTCGCCGAAACACAGTTCGAAGGCTTTGCTTCCCGAGTAGGCCGCCATGAAGCTGCTGCCACCATAGGCTGCGCCGGAATTGACCAGCAGTAATCCGCCGCGACGACGCGCTCGCATGGATCCGCCGAAATGATGACACAGCTGCATCATCGTCAGAACGTTGATGCGCATCAGATCCAGCCAGGGTTTGACGTCGATGTCGAGGAAGTGCGCTCCGTTGGTGTCGGCACCTGCGTTGGCGACGTACAGCCCGATCTCGCGGTCGCCCACCGCTTCGATGACTTGCTGGGCGCCGTCATCAGCTGCCAGGTCCACTGACGCCGTGATGCATTCAACGCCGGTTTCGGCGCGGATCGAGTTCGCCAGGTCGTTCAACGGTTCCAACCGTCGCGCGAGAAGGACGGCGGGTAGACCCTCGGAGGCTATGCGGCGGGCGAATGCCTGCCCGGTCCCTTCGGAGGCGCCCGTGATGACTGCCCATGATCCGTACTTTTCTGCAAATGGCATGGAATTTCCTTCGGTAGCCCGCGGCTTCCAGCCGCCAGTGCTCGCGCTCACCAGGTTCGCCTTGTGGTCTCGCTCAGCGTCTGAAACCTTGGCGCGTGATAGAAAGACAGTTGAAAGTGCAGATGAATGCTGATACTCGACAACTAGCTACCAGCTTTCGTCGGATGCTCCCTTTGGTCTAGCCGCCGCGCAGTTCCAGCGGTTTCCGGCCGGATCGCGGAAGTGCGCCGGCCGCACTCCATCGACGATGATCGTGGTGAAGCCTTGGCCGCTTTAAACCACGAAATGCGGTGTTGCATCGACCGGAATGGGGGCCTCGCCGAAGTAGCCCGCACCGCGTACCCGACGGCAGTCGCCGTGTGCGTTGCACGCTCCCGGCCTGGCTGCGCATCCGCCGGTACGCAGCCAGGCGCCGGCTACCGTCGTCCGATCCCCTTGCCGCTCCTCCGTCACGTGCACGAGACCTACCTGCGCGGATGGGGCGGGAGCGGCCCTGCGGCCGGAGTCGGGGGACGACGCGGTGGGGCGGGCCACCGCGTCACTCCACGCCACGAGCAGCCTGCTCGAGCCCATCGACGACAATCAGAAAGGCTCATGGAGCCTCGGACTCCTGAGCGACGATCGCGTCGACGGCCGCCAGTTCCTCGGGGGTGAGCTGCCATCCGGCGGCGGAGGCGTTGGCGATGACCTGCTCGGGCTTCGTGACGCCGGTCAGGACCGACGCAACGGTTGGCTGGGAGGCGAGCCACGAGATCGCGAGCTCGAGCAGAGAGTGCCCTCGTTCCTCGGCGAAGGTTGACAGCTGCTCGACGGTGGCGAGCCGCTCGTCGGACAGCGGCGGGCGGCGGGCCATGATCCCCTGGCGGAGCATGGTACTGACCGGCGCGTCGGCACCGAGCCGTGCGTTCGGCGGCGGTGGTTCACCCCGGCGGTACTTGCCAGTGAGGAGTCCGCTGGCGAGAGGAAAGTAGGCAAGGACGGTCATGCCATTGCGCTCCACCGCCCCGAGCACGTCCTCGTGGGGGCGCTCCAGCACGCTGTACTGCACCTGACAGGACCGGTACGGCGAGAACGACGACCGAGTCGCGGTCTCGGCGGCGTCGTCCAGCATCTTGCCGCTGAAGTTGCTGCAACCGACCTCGCGCACCTTGCCGGCGCGCACCAGCCGGTCGAGCGCTTCGAGGATCTCCTCGACCGGTGTGGCGGGGTCGGGCTGGTGCTGCTGGTAGAGGTCGATCCGGTCCGTCCCGAGCCGCCGCAGGCTGGCCTCGACGGCAGCCACGATGCGCGCTGCGCCCCGCTGATCCGGGTCGGCCTCACTCTGGTTGAGGAACTTCGTGGCGATGATCGCCTCGTCCCGCCGCCGGCCGAGCGCCGCCCCGATCAGCTCCTCGGAGTGCCCTTCGCCCAGGAAGGACGTGATGCTGTATTCCTCGGCGGTGTCGAAGAGGTTGATGCCCGCGTCGAGGGCGGCGTGGACGATCCGATCGACCTCGCGCTCGTCGCAGCCAGCGCCGAAGAAGTCCGTACCGAAGTTGTTGCCGCCGAGACCGACGACGGATACCTCCAGGCTGCCGATGCGCCGAGGACTCACGCCGACGGCTCCGGGATCCGGTCGGTGCGCGGTCGGGCCCACCCCGGGCTGGTGGCCTGTACCGAGCGGCCGAGCTGTCGTCTCGGTGCGCGCCGGCCCTCGACCGTCCCTCATCGGTTGTCCACCTGGACGAGGAGCTTCCGGGCGGCGTCGACGCACCGGCCGAGCCGGTCGTGGGGACCGACACCGGCGTCGGCCTGCGAGCGGAGAGGCACCTCGAGTCCGATCACCAGGTGGCGCGGCAGCGCCTCGAGTATCTCGAGCAGTGGCAGCTCGCCGGCGCCCGGCACCATCCGTTCGAAACACGCCTCTTCCATGTAGTCGGGGATGGTGGGCACAAGCGGAGCGTCACTGAGCTGGATGTACCCGATCAGGTCAGGGCCGACGGCGGCGACCTCGGCCGGGCCGGAGCCGGACCGCACGAGGTGCATCGTGTCGAGGAGGAGACGGAAGTCCGGCCTCCCCACCGCCCGGGCGGCGGCGAGCGCCGTGGGGAGGTCGGCGATCGCGAGCCCGGGCGAGAACTCCAGCGTCGTCTCCAGCCCGAACTCGGCGGCCATCTCGGCAAGCACGCCGAACTGGTCGACGCTGCGGCCGAAGTCCGGATCGAAGGTGACGGTGTTGATCCGCTGGGCACCGAGCTCGGCCACGATGGCGACGTCGCCGGCGAGGTCACGGATGTCCATGCCGGGATGGAGCACGAACCCGTCGCCCAGCGAAACCGTCACGCCCCGATCGTGCAGGGCGGCGAGCGTCTCGCGCCGCAGGGCGAGATCGTCCCGGAGTGAGAAGGGTGGGTAGCCGTAGGGATTCGGTAAGGCGCTCAGGGCGAGCGCCACGTACTGGAGCCCGAGGTCGGCGGCCAGGCCGACGGATTCCACCGGCGGAAGTCCCATCACGCTCAGCGGCTCGATCGACAGTCGTTCCATCGTTCTCCCTCTCATAATCGCGGTCCTCGGGCCCCGCCGACCACGGCGAGGCTGGCGGTGACGCCCATGTGGCCCGGACCCAGGACGAGCAGTGATTCCCCGGGTTCCGCGGGGCGTACGAAGGTCGCCGAGTTGGACAGGCACTCGTAGACGGTGAGTTCGGTCGCCGGCAGGTCGTCGCGGAGCTTCTGCACCTCAGCGCCCGGCACGAGCTCCAT
The DNA here is from genome assembly GCF_949319125.1 of Frankia sp. Hr75.2. Lineage (NCBI taxonomy): Bacteria > Bacillati > Actinomycetota > Actinomycetes > Frankiales > Frankiaceae > Frankia > Frankia sp. Hr75.2. Next base: position 42,943 of record NZ_CASGGV010000177.1, read on the forward strand.
GTAGTCGGCGTAACCGCCGAACAGCCCGGACGCCTCATCGACCGGGAAGTCGAACCCGTAGACGCGCGATCTCCCGTCGGCCGTCGCGACGTAGGAGCGGACGCCTACCCGGTCCCCCTCCTGCACGCTGAACTCCGCGGCCGCGGCGGGTGAGATCTGCTCGATCCGGCCGACGATCTCGTGGCCCGGAACCGTGGGGAACACGCCTCCCGACGGCACCGGCGCGTGGCCCCTGAACTGGTCGACGTCGCTGTGACAGATCCCGACCGCTTCGACCCGGAGCACGGCGCAGCCGGGCCGGAGCCTGGGCTTCGGGATCTCGCGGAGCTGCCAGGTCTCATCACCGTTGAACACGATCGCACGCGGCAACCGAGCCTCCCCAGTTGACTGAGCCAGTGTTACCTGGCGCGTGCCCGATAAGTTAGCACTTCTCTGGCACGTGCCAGGAATTTGTTATCGTCACCGCCGTGACGGTGGCTGGGCATCCGCAGCGGCGAACGCAGGTCGAGCGCCGCGCCGCGTCCGAAGCAGCGTTGCTGCGAGCCGCGGCCGAACTGATCGCGGAGCGCGGGTTCGAGCGGACGTCGCTGCGCAGCATCGGCGCGCGCGCTGGGACGAGCCGAGAGATGCCCGCCTACCACTTCGGGTCGAAAGAGGGCTTGATCACCCGGCTGGCCGAGCGCGCCCACGAGCGCACGCTCGAGGCAACGGCCGAGGCCCTCGAGCGCACCGACCGGCGAGCCGAGGAGCTCTCCGCCCTCGAGGCGCTTCGTGTGACGATCGAGACCTACCTCGAGGTCTTCGTCGCCGCCGACGCACCCGAGGAGCGCGCTGTGGTCGTGATGTGGGGCGCGACGTTCCCGTCCGACTCCCCGCTGCCCGCCGTCGTCCACGCAGACCGGCAAACACATCGCGACCTCGCCGAGACCATCCGAGCCGGTCAACAGGACGGATCGATCCGCGCCGACGCCGACGCCGACGCCGCTGCCGTGCTCGTCATGGGGATGGCCCGGGGCATCGCAGCCCTTTCCCTCGCGCATCCCGGCGCCGCCGATCCGGCCAAAGTCCAAGCCCTTTGCGGTGAGGTCATCACCGCATCGCTCCAAGACCCGAGCGCCACAGCGCCACGCGGCCCAGTAACACCGACCACATCCAGGCGGACGTCGCGGCCCGGCCAGTGAATGCCTGGCGTCTCACGCCCGCCCACCTGTGGGGCTCCAGAATCCGGGTTTCGGTCTGTGCGCTGGTCTTCTGTAGTTGGCGTGGTTGTCGGGGGTGTCGTCAGGCGGAGTTGCGGCACTCATTGATCAGTCCACCGAGGATGCGTGTGCGACGGACGGCCGAAGGACTTTCTCGCCGGTCTGGGCGGCTTCTCGGCGCAGGCCCAGCGGCGGATCATGCTCGAGAGCGCCTGGGAGCTGACACTGCGCTGAATGCGCACCGGTCGCGGTGCCTGCCGACCCACGCTGCGCCGGATCGGGTGCCCCTGAAACCTGTAGAACGTGGTAGTGGACAGCACCAACCCTGCGACGCAGGACGTCGGCCAGACGCCCAGGTATGAGCGTCCCCGCCGCCGTCCTGGCCGGCCACCGCGCCTCAACCGGCAGATGGTCATCGACGCCGCGATCGCCCTCGATCCGGACAGCCTTACACTCCAGGCGGTCGCCGACCGTCTCGGAGCGGACCGTAAGGCAGTCAGTTACTACGTGTCCGGTCGAGAGGAGCTCCTCGAGCTCGTCACCGCGCAGACCCTGGCAGCCGAGCTGGAGCACCTGCGTATCCCCGAGGACAGCTGGCAGGAGGCCGTCCGCGTCTACGCACGCGGGGTGCGCCGTGTGCTGCTGCGCGAGGCCTCGCTGTCGCTCCTGATCGACAGACTTCCCGGAGCCGGCGTCCTGGTTCCGGCCGACGCGCTGCTCGCCAGGCTGCTCGACGCCGGCTTCGACGAGACCGGTGCCAGCCATGCCCTCGCCCTGATCACCCGCGTGGTGTTCACCAACGCCAAGGACATTCTCTTCGCCGCACGCTTCGCCCGGCACCCCACGCTCACCGAGGTTCAGCGCGTCCTCGCCGAGCTTCCCGGCGACCGGCTTCCCCACCTGCGGCGGGTCCTCGCCCGGGAGCAGTCCCCGGACGACCCGCAGGAGTCACCCTTCGAGCTTGAACTCGAGTTCATCGTGGCCGGCCTGGAACGCCTTCTTGCCAGAACCCCGTCACCGGGCGGGAACTCCTGATCCGGGTGGCGGATCGGCGTCGCTGTCAGCTCCGGCGTCGGCGTCGGTAACAGGTCGGGCGGTCTCCTCGCCAGGACCATGATCGCTGTGGGATGGGCCGGGCGGGTCCGGTCCCGCTGGCCCTGGAAGGACGCCGGCCATGCCGACGGGGTGACTCGCGAGGAGGTCGGCCCGGGTTACCGCCGCCGCGGCCAGCGAACCACCGACCGCGTTCTCCATGCGGACCTCGCAGCCGCCTTCCATCAGCGTCACCCCAGGCCGGCAAGGGCAGCGCGTTCGACTCCCCGAGTCTCCGGACCTGCGGGAGCGAATCATCCCGGCCTGGCCGCTGGAGTGACTGCGGTTGACTGGCGCGGCACTCCGCCCGCAACCTCGTGTCCGGGACGGGCGCGGCCGGGAACTGCCGCTGCGGGCATCGGTGCCACGCGCCGGCGACTCTGTCGCCGTCGATCCGCTTCACGACCTCTCCGTGCTCCAGCACGGCCACTCGATGCGAAGCGTGCCGCACCACCGCGAGGTCGTGGGAGATGAACACGTAGGCGACGCCGGTGGTGTTCTGGAGCTCCACGAGCAGGTCGAGGACCGCCCACTGGGACGGCGGGTCGAGGGCCGACACCGGGTCGTCGCAGATGATCAGCTCGGGGGAGAGGGCCATCGCGCGGGCGACGGCGAGGCACTGACGCTGGCCGCCCGAGAACTCGCGTGGTAGCCGTCGGCCCGCACTCGCCGGGAGACCGACCTGGTCCAGCAGCTCCCGCACCCGTCGGGCAGCCGCGGCGACCGGGACCCGCTGGGCGCGCAGTGGCTCGGCAAGGGACGTCTCAACCGTCAGCGCCGGATCGAGCGAGCTGTACGGGTCATGGAGAACAGCCTGGATCTTGTCTGCGAGGCGCTGCCGCCTGCCCCGGGACAGCCGGACGATGTCCTGCCCTTTGAGACGGATCGAACCCGAGGTCACCGGTGCGAGCCCCAGCACCGCACGGCTGAGCGTGGTCTTGCCGGATCCGGACTCGCCCACGATGCCTAAACACTCGCCAGGGCGGACGTCGACCGACACACCCCTCAGTGCTCGGACCGGGCTCTTGCGAAAACCTCTGACCGGATAGTCGACCACGAGGTCTTCGACATCGAGCAGTGTGCTCACGTCTCGGCCTTTCGGATGCGCGGATCTTAGGTCGTGGAGAGCGGGTTCCCGGGACCGGACTTATTCCCTGCCGGGAGAAATTAAGGTACACGCAGCCGTAGGTCAAGGGACGCATCGGTACCCGAGGGCCCCGCCGGGAGGCCCCTCGGTGTGGATGCGTCGCTCAGTCGTCACCCTGTGCTGTGGATGGGGTGCGCGTGGGTCTGCCGTCGCGGTTACGCCCGGGGAAGGCTGAGGAGTTGCCGGCCGATGATGCCGCGGATGATTTCTGAGGCGCCACCGGAGATGGTCAGGGCACGACCCCAGAGATAGTTGTGATACCAGCGGTCGGCGACCTCGTGGCCGCTGTCGTCGATGGACGTCGACGAGGTGAGAAGCTGCATCGCCACGGCCACCGCCGCGTCGGGCCGCAGGCCGACGCCCCCCTTCGCCTCGGGGACGCAGAAGCCGGTCACACCGAGCTCCGCGAGGGTGCTCCACCCCTCGCGCGCCAGTCAGCCGCCGGCATCGACGGGAGTTCCTGGTGAGCGGTTCCCAGCGTCCCGCGTAGCGCGTCGCGCAGCTGGCGGATCTCCTCGGCGGCGCCGGTGGTGATCAGAACAGCATCAGCTCCCGCTTGGGCCCGGAACCTCAGTTTCGACGTCGACTTCGATATTCTGAGATGATGTTGAGCCCACCGTCAAGCAGCGACCACGGACCCTGGACACGGGGTCGGTGCTGCCCGACGGTCAGACGCGTCGGCGAATTCCGAGCGCGTTCGTCCAGAGGATGGTGAGCTGTTGCACCGCCGTGTCGAGATCGAAACGGGAGCTGTTCTCCGTGTTGAACAGGAGGTCCGCGAAGTAGGCGACCATGCCGCCGAGCGCCTGCGCGGCGTACGCGGGGTCGACGTTGCGGTCGGCGAGGTCGGCGTCCTGGAGTATTCTCACCCGTCGCTCGATGGCGTGAGCGAAAACCTCGTGGCGTTGCAGGCGGATCTTGAGGACGTCGTTGTCGAAAGTGGCGACCTGCTGGATGACCTGCATTATCTTGGCATTTGCGGCGTACGTTTCCAGATAATGGCGGTTGGCCGCGCGGATGCGTTCGATGGGATCGGTGGCGGAACCAGTCGGCTCGGGAGTGAGGAGATCGAGCTCGACAGAGTCGACCACTTCCCGGAAGATCTCCTCCTTGGAGACGAAGTACGTGTAGAACGACCCGTGGGAGAATCCGGCCAGATCGCAGATGTCGGCCACCCTGGCATGGAGGAAGCCGTCGCGCTCGAACACGACGCGGGCCGCATCGACGAGCTGGCTCCGGCTCTGACGACCTCGGCGGGTGCGCCCGGTACCGCGACGTTTGCCTACTTCAACCTCTTCGCGTCGCGCACGAGGGGCATTCGGCAGCGCGGTCCCGTGTTGGGTACGTTCAGGCACGGTGGGTCCTCTCGGCGCGTGTCAACCGGCTCTGCTGGCTCGCGCCGGAACCTGATGAGCGGATGACGGGTCTGGGGGGCGCTGCCGGCACCTCGTGGCGCCGTCGGGCCCGGTCGCTGCCGCTCCCGCTCCAGCCGTGCAGGCCGGACGGCAAGTCTGCCACGACTGCGGTCCCGCGCCACGCTCGCTCCACCTCCATGATGCCTGTGCTGTGTTCCACGCTCCGCCAACATCTAGCTTGACGTCGACCTCGACATCAACCTTGACATCGATATTTCCGATGTGACGATGTCGTGGATGTGATGCCTGCCATGGTTGGGGCTCGCCGGGCAGGTGATCGCGATGGTGTGAACCCTCGACCGCCAGAAGGCGGCATGTGGGTCGAGGGCGATGTGCACCGGTTGGGCCGCGGGGCTTTGCGACCCAACCGGCGGTCGTGGTGGTCAGTGATCCCGCAGCCGCGCTGCCAGGTCGCTGTCCTTCGCTGGTGACTCCATGACGAGCCGGGATCGGACGACCTTCCCGGATGCGGTGCGGGGGAGCGGGCCGTCCCAGCGCACGAGTTGCTCCGGTCCGGATGGACCGCTTGGCCCCACCGCAAGAAACATCGACGTCGACATTGACATTTGTGACCGTAACGGCCGCGTGTCGTCAGGGCAAGCGGACCGCTTCTGTCGGGGAGTCCCGGCTTGAGGTGCGTCACCGGCTCGGTGGCGGCCCGGTAGTGGCGCCAGTGGCAGGAAACTCGAAATTGACATCGAAGTTACATGCGGGCTATGGTCCGCGCGTGTCAGTGCCGAAGGTCGCGCTCGGGCTCAGCCTTGCCGGAATCCACGGGGACGCGGCGTCACTCGCCGATGTCGCCCGGCGGGCCGAGCGGTCGGGATATGACTTCCGTGTGGACGGGTGAGGCGTGGGGGAGCGACGCGTTCACGCCGCTGGCCTACGTCGCCGCGGTCACCAGTCGTCTCAGGCTCGGTACCGCCATCGCGCAGATGCCGGCGCGTACTCCGGCCACCACGGCGATGACGGTGCTGACGCTGCAGCAGCTTTCCCAGGGGCGCGTCCTGCTCGGGCTCGGTGCGTCCGGGCCACAGGTCGTCGAGGGGTGGCACGGCGTGCCCTACCGCCCTCCGGTGCGGATGACGCGTGAGTACCTCGCCGTGTTGCGCAAGGCCCTGGCCGCGACCGAGCGGCTCGAGTTCTCCGGCTCGGTCTACACCGTTCCCTACACCGGCCCGGACTCCACCGGGCAGGGGCGTCCGCTGCGCTCCACGATGCCGGCCGCCGCGGACACTCCCATTCTCATCGCCGCCCTGGGGCCGAAGAACGTCGCCATGGCCGTGGCGGAGGCCGACGGCCTGCTCCTGTACCTGTGGAGCCCGACGCGCTGGAGCGGTGCCTGGGGGGAGGCACTGGAGAAGGCACCCGAGGGATTCCAGGTGGCCCCCACTGTCCTCGCCTGCGTCGGGGACGATCTCGACGACTGCCGTGACCAGGTACGCCCGCGTATCGCGCTGCACATCGGGGGCATGGGCTCCAGGTCCAGGAACTTCTACGCCTCGCTGGTCTCCCGCTACGGGTACGCCGACGAGGCCAGCCGCATCCAGGACCTCTACCTGGGTGGCGACCGCGCGGCGGCCTGCGCCGCCGTTCCCGACGAGCTGGTCGACGATCTGGCGCTCGTGGGTCCGCCCACCCGGATCGCCGACCAGCTCGCCGCGTGGCGGGACAGCCCGATCACCACACTGATCGTGGAGCCGACCGACCTCGTCATGGTGGAGCCCATCGCCAGCCTGTGGTGACCGCCGAAGGAGCGAAGGGGAGTGCCATGCCCGACCTTGCGATGACGACTGTCGCCGACCTGCTGCGGCGGCGGTCCGCGGACGATGGGACAGCTCTGCTCCTCGGTGACCAGCGGTGGAGCTACAGCCAGCTGGTCGAGGAGGCGTCCCGCCGGGCGGCGCTGTTCGAGGAGCTCCGGGACGGGGACCGCCCACCGCACGTCGGTGTGCTGTTGGACAACGTGCCGGACTATCTGTTCTGGCTGGCCGCGACGGCTTTGTCGGGGGCCGTGGTCGTCGGCGTCAACGCGACGTACCGGGGTGATCAGCTCGGCCAGCTCATCCGGCACACCGACTGCCAGCTGCTGGTCACCTCGTCCGGCTACCAGCCGCTGTTGGACGGGGTGGACACCGGTGTCGCCGCCGACCGGGTGCTGGTCGTCGACGGGCCGGACTACGCGGCACGGGTGGCGCGGCAGCGGCCGCTGCCGCCCGACCGGCCGGTGCGGGCCGAGGACCTCTTCCTGCTGATCTTCACGTCGGGGTCGACGGGCCTGCCGAAGGCGGTGCGCTGCACGCAGGGGCGGTTCGCGCGTACCGGCGCCCACGTGGCCCGGATCGCCGAGCTGGGCGACGGCGACGCGGTGTATTCGCCGCTGCCGTTCTTCCACTCCAGCTCGTTGTTCACCGGGTGGTCCTCCGCGCTGAACGCGGGGATCCCCATCGCGACCCGGCCGAAGTTCTCCGCTTCGAACACCCTGCCGGACCTCCGCCGGTTCGGCGCCACGATGATCACATACACCGGCAAGGTCCTCAACTACATCCTCGCCACGCCTGAGGGTCCCGACGACGCCGAAAGCTCGTTGCGGCTGGCGATCGGCAACGAGGCGTCGGTGCGCGACATCGGTGTGTTCGCCCGCCGGTTCGGCTGCACCGTCCGGGACAGCTACGGCTCCACCGAGGGCGTTGTCATCGTCCGCCGTGACCCGTCGATGCCCGCGGGCGCCCTCGGCGCCGCCGATCCGACGGTCCGGGTGCTCGACGCGCAGACCGGGCTGGAATGCCCGCCGGTGACGTTCGGTCCGGACGGGCGCCCGACCAATCTGGACGAAGCCGTCGGTGAGATCGTGGAGACCGTCCCCACCGGCGGGTTCGAGGGCTACTACCGCAACGAGGAGGCGACCCGGTCCCGGTTCCGGGACGGCCGGTACTGGTCCGGGGATCTGGCCTACCGCGACGCCGACGGCTGGTTGTACTTCGCCGGCCGGTCGAACGAGTGGCTGCGGGTCGACGGCGAGAACTTCGCGGCGGCGCCGGTGGAGGCCATCGTCGCCCGCCATCCGGACGTGCGTTCCGTCGCGGTCTACGCCGTTCCCGATGACCCGGTCGGGGACCGGGTCATGGTCGCCCTCGAGCTGCGGGGCGGCGCCGGGTTCGATCCCGCGGCGTTCGACGCCTTCCTCGCCGAGCAGCCCGACCTCGGTCCCAAATGGTGGCCGGCCTTCGTCCGGGTCACCGGGGAGCTGCCGAAGCTGGCCAGCATGAAGATCGACAAGATGTGGCTGCGGCGCGAGGCCTGGCGGGCGGACGGCGTCCTCTGGCGGCCCGCGAAGGGCGAGGCGCTGCGTCTGCTCGACGACGCCGACCGCACCCGACTCGACCCACTTCTCGGATGAGCGACGCACCGGTTCCCGAGCAGGCAGGGAACTCATGACAGCGCTGACCTCATGACAGCGCTCGAGCAACCGGACGCCAGCCCGGCACTTTTCGGCGTCTCGCGCCGGACGGGTCGAGTTCGGTTGTGCCCTGGGCGGAGCCGACCGGCGGACGCTGTTCCTGCTGACCGCGACCGACTGGACCGCACAGGCCCTGGCGGGGCGCAGAACCTCCGCCGTGACGACCCTCCGGGTCCTCGTTCCTGGGGCCGGGCTGCCCTGAGGGCGCTCAGCGGGGGAGGCCGAGTCCCCGTTCGGCGATCGTGTTCCGCTGGATCTCGTCGGTGCCACCGCCGAGGCGCAGGCCCGGGGCGAACAGCAGCCGTTCGATCCATGGCGCGGCCTGCGGGTCGTCGACGAGCGTCACCGCCATCCCGAGGATGGTGGTCGCCGCGTCGGCGCTGAGCCGGGCGTGCTCGGAGTAGAGCAGCTTCGTCGTCGGTCCGGCCGCCGGGACGGCGTGCCCGGCGGCGATCCTGGCCCGGAGCAGGTCCAGCGTGCGCTCCCGGATGACCGCCTGGGCCAGCAGATCCCGAACGCCCGGGTCGTCGGAGCAGCCGAGCTGCCTGGCCAGCCCGACGAGCTGGGTGGCGGAGCGCGCGCTGGTGCCGCCGCCGATCGCGGCCCGTTCGCTGGCGAGCATCGTCCGCAACACGGCCCACCCTTCCCTCGGGCCGCCGATCAGCCCGTTCTCCGGCACGAAGGCGTTGTCGAGGAAGACCTCGTTGAAGTGGTAGGCCCCGGACATCTGACGGAGCGGGCGGATCTCGACCCCGGGCTGCTCCATCTTCATCGCGAAGCACGACAGGCCGGCCCGGCCCTCCTCCCGGCTCCCGGTCCGGGCGATGAGCAGGGCGTAGTCGCTGCAGCCCGCGTTGGAGGTCCACACCTTCTGGCCGGTGACCGACCAGCCTCCGTCCACGGGGGTCGCCCTCGTCTGCGCGCTGGCCAGGTCGGAGCCGGCGCCCGGCTCGGACAGCAGCTGGCACCAGCCGTGCTCGCCCCGCAGGATGGGCGGCAGGTAGGCGACGCGCTGCTCGTGGGTCCCATGCCCGAACAGCACGGCGGGGACCATCTCCAGCGCGACGGCGAACATCTTCGTCGACACGCCCCACTTCGCCTGTTCCGCCACGACGACCTCGTCCTGCCAGCCCGGGGCACCGTGGCCGCCGCACTCGGTCGGCCAGGACCGGCCTGCCAGGCCGGCGTCGAACAACCGGCGCTGCCAGGCGCGCGTGACGGTGATCGCGTGCTGTTCCTGCTCGTGGTACTCCTGCGGGGTCCGCGCGCTGACGACGTGCACCGCGGAGAAGTCCTCCGGCGATCCCTTGCGCGGCGCGTTGGCCACGAACCACTCGCGGACCCGAGCCTCGAACCGTGCTCGTCCTTCGACCCGCGCTCGTCCTTCGCCGCTGCGCCCGGGGGCCGGTGCGGGTGAGTGCTGCATCGGGTCTTCGCCTCCACACACGTTCGTAGCGACTCGGTTCACGATCACTTCGGGATGCCCGCGGCGGTCGGGCCGCCGGCGGGCCGGCCCGCCGGCCGGGCCGGCCCGCCGGCCGGGCCGGCCCGCCGGTTCATTCGGACTGCTCGGCGAGCACGTACCGGGCGAGTCGCTGCCGGTGGTGGGCCGGGTGACCGAAGAGCTGCCGCGAGCTGTGCGCGCGCTTCAGGTACAGGTGCGCCGGATGCTCCCAGGTGACACCGATGCCGCCGTGGACCTGGATGTTCTCGGTGGCCGCCGCGACGAAGGCGTCACCGCAGCACGCCTTCGCCAGACTTGCGGCCAGCGGCAGGTCGGGCAGGTTGTCGGCCGCCGCCCACAGGCCGTGGTAAGCGGCCGAGCGTGCCGACTCGACGCCGAGATGCATGTCGGCGAGCTTGTGCTTGACGGCCTGGAACGAGCCGATCGGTCTGCCGAACTGGACCCTGGTCCTGGCGTGGTCGACCGCCATGTCGAGTACCCGCGCCGCCCCGCCGACCTGCTCGGTGGCGATCGCGACCGCCGCGAGGTCGAGCACGTGCTCCAGTACCGGCCGGGCCGCGCCCGCCTCGCCGAGCAGCCGGGCCGGCGCCGCGGTGAAGGTGATGTCGGCCTGCCTGCGGGTCTGGTCGAGGGTGGCCCGCGGCACACGGTGCACGCCCGGGGCTCCCGCGTCGACCGCGAGGACGCTGAGGCCGGCTCCGGTGCGGGCGACGACGAGCAGCAGCGACGCCGCGTGCCCGTCGAGCACGAACGCCTTCTTCCCCGAGACCGTCCACCCGTTGCCGTTGCTGTGGCCGTCGAGGGTGGCTGTGGTGGTGATGCCGTCGGCACCGGCCCAACGGCCCGCGGATTCGGTGAGCGCGAGCGTGGCGACGGTCGTGCCGGCGGCGATCCCGGGCAGGTAGTCGTGGCAGGCGGCGTCGTCACCCAGACCGAGCAGGGCCGAGGCGGCGAGGACCACGGTCGACAGCACCGGCGCGCACAGCAGCGAGCGTCCCGCCTCCTCGAGGACGACCCCGAGCTCGACGAATCCGCAGCCCGCGCCGCCGTATTCCTCCGGCAAGGTCAGACCGGCGATTCCGAGCTCGCCGGCGAGCTGGTGCCAGAGACCGGGGTCGTAGCCGTCGACCGTCTCCATGAGACGTCTGACCTCGGCCTCGGGCGAGGTCTTGTCGAGGAAGTCGCGAACCGTCCGCCGGAGTTCGTTCTGCTCTTGGGTGAAAGCTAGATTCACGTGGCCTTCCTCAGGAGATGAAGACAGTCCGTACGCGTGGACCGCTCGCCGGCTCGCGCGGGGATCAGCCTGCGGTGGCCAGGCTCAGTTCTTCTCGGCGAGACCGAGAACGCGGGCGGCGTTCTCCCGGAGGAATTTCGGCAACACGTCCTCCTTCAGCGGGAGCTGCGCCAGTTCTGTCATGATCCGGTCGAGGGACAGGCCCATGGGGAAGTAGCCGCCGTACAGGATCCGGTCCGCGCCGCGGGTGTTGGCGTAGTCGATGATGTCCGCCGGGTAATAGCGCGGCGAGAAGGCGCTGGTCGAGTAGTACAGGTTGGGCCACTTGATCATCAGTTTCACGGCGAGGTCGGTCCACGGCTCCGCACCGTGCCGCATGACGAACACCAGCTCGGGGAAGTCGTACATCACCCGGTCCACGAGCTCGACGTGCTGGACCATGGACGGCACCCGGGGGCCGGCGATCCCGACCGTCACGAACACGGGGATGCCCAGCTCGACGCACTTGGCATAGATCGGATACATCTGTGGTGCGTCGATGGCCACCTGCGGCAGCACTCCGTGCGGAAAGAGGGAGACAGCCCGGACGCCCCACTTTTCATGGACGCGGACGAGGGTACGAATTCCCTCCATTCCCCGGTTGGGATCGCAGCTCCATGAGCCGACGAATCGGCCCGGGTGTTCGGTGAGTGCGCGCTCGGCGGCCTCCGTGTTCGCGCTCAGGCTGATCAGGGCGATCTCGACGCCGTGCCGGTCCATCTCGCCGAGTACGAGCGCGACCGGGTCGACGTCGTCGGCGAGGTGGCTGGCAGGCACGTCGTGGAACATGTACGCCGCCGGCATCACGAATTCGTCCCGCGACTCCTTGTCGCGTAACGAGGCCCTGATCTGTCTGTACAGCGCGGCCGGATCCTGGGGGAATCCCACCATTGTGTCGATCACACCGATGTCGAACGGCCGGAGCGAGCGGTCGGTCGTGGCGGGGGGTGGGAACGTGGGAGCCACCTTGGGTACCTTCCGTGATGCTTGCGCCGCGACGCCGCCCCCCACGGCGGCGGTGGCGGTGTCCGGGCCGGGATCGGCGGCGGTCGCCGTCGGTCGGGCCGGGCCAACGATAGCCCGCGATCACTGTCGATGTCGACATCGATATCGACATGAGTTACGCTCGCCGCACGGCGGTGGATTCGCCATCAGGCCCAGGGTGATCCGGCCTCCGAGGAGTGGCCGTGCGGAGGCGGGATCCGCCGGCGAGGTCGGTATCGCGGCTCAAGGTCAAGATCCCATTTCGAGCTGGTCGCGTCCATGGCGACTGAGGACTCCGCGCGCGGTCCTGAGGCTGGAGGACACATGTATCCCGGCACCCACGCGGCGTCCGCTCCGGACCGGCCCGCGGTCGTCATGGCCCACAGCCGGGAGATCGTCACCTACGGTGAGCTGGACAGTCGTTCCGCCCAGCTCGCACGCCTCCTCCACGCCCGCGGGCTGCGCGCCGGCGACGTCGTCGCCCTGTTGGCGGAGAACCATCCCCGCTTCCTGGAAGTGCTGTGGGCGGCGGTGCGCTCGGGCCTGTACCTGACGGCGATCAACCGCTACGCCACCGCGGACGAGATCGCCTACATCCTCCGCGACTCACAGGCGTCGGCGCTCGTGGCGACCGCGAAGCTCGCCCCCGTCGCCGGCACGGCGGTGGCGGACGTGGCGGGGTGCGAGACCCGCCTGATGATGGACGGGGCCGTCGAGGGTTTCGAGCCGTACGAGGAGGCGATCGCGTCGTTCCCGCCGCAGGCCCTTCCCGGGCAGCCGTGTGGTGAGCTCATGCTCTACTCCTCGGGCACGACCGGGCGTCCCAAGGGGATCAGGCGGCCGCTGCGCGGGATCGAGGTCGGGGACCCCGTGGCGGCGGGCGGCGCGCTGATGTGCCAGCGGCTCGGCGGCATGGATCAGCGGTCGGTGTACCTCTGTCCGGCGCCGCTCTACCATGCGGCCCCCCTCGGCTGGGCGCGGGGAGCGCACGAGCTGGGCGCCACCATTGTGATCATGGAGAAGTTCGACGCGCGGGAGATGCTCGAGCTGATCGAGCGGGAGCGGGTCACCCATGTCCAGGCGGTCCCGACGATGTTCGTCCGGCTGCTGAAGCTCCCGGCCGAGGTCCGCAAGGGCTACGACCTGTCGAGCCTGCGGCGGGTCGTCCACGCGGGTGCTCCGTGCCCCGTCCCGGTGAAGCGCGAGATCATCGAGTGGCTGGGCCCGATCGTGACCGAGTACTACTCGGGAACCGAGGGCGCCGGCATGACGGTCATCGCGTCGGCCGAGTGGCTCGACCATCCCGGCTCCGTCGGCCGGCCGGTGCTCGGCACGATCCGCGTCTGCGGGCCGGACGGCGCCGAGCTGCCCACCGGTGCGACGGGCTCGATCTACTTCGAGCGGGACGGCACCGTCTTCGAGTACCACAACGATCCGGAGAAGACCCGGTCGGTGCGGCACCCCGGGCACGAGAACTGGCTGTCCTTCGGTGACCTGGGCTACGTGGACGACGACGGATACCTGTACCTCACCGACCGGAGCGCGTTCACGATCATTTCGGGCGGAGTGAACATCTACCCGGCCGAGATCGAGGCGTGTCTCGCCGTGCATCCGGCGGTGGCCGACGTCGCCGTGTTCGGACTGCCCGACCCGGAGATGGGCGAGTACGTGCACGCGGTCGTGCAGCCGGCCGAGGGTGTACGGGCCACGGCGGAGCTGGCCGAGGCGCTGCGGGCCCACGTCCGGGAGCAGCTCGCCGGGCCGAAGGTTCCCCGGGTCGTCGACTTCCAGGCGGAGCTGCCGCGCCTGCCCACCGGCAAGCTCTACAAGGTTCCGCTGCGGCAGAAGTATCTGGATCGCCTGGCGGCCCGCCCGCCGGCGGACTCGCGGACCCCGCCCGCCGCGGCGTCGTCGGATTTGTCAGGAGGAGTGCGGTGAGCGGGCACGACGAGCTCTACATCGACGGGCGCTGGACCAGCCCTGCCGGCTCCGAGCTGTTCGAGGTGGTGTCCGCGGCCACCGAGGAGATCATCGGAACGGTTCCCGCGGGCCGGCCCCGCAACGGAGCCAGGCGGCGCCGGCACCACGAACCGTCCCGATGGAGGTCCGGTGGGAAACCCCTTCAGTTACCAGGACAAGCGGGTCGTCGTCACCGGCGGTGCCTCCGGTATCGGCGCCGCTCTGCTCGAGCTTCTCGGTGACCTCGGCGCGCCGCACGTCACAGTGATCGACCGGAAGCCGCCAGCCGCTGCGGTGGATCGTTTCGTCGAGGCCGATCTGTCCTCCCGGGCGGGCGTCGACGCCGCCGCGGCGGCGATCGAAGGTCCGGTGGACGTCCTGTTCAACAATGCCGGGGTTGCCGGTACGCAGCCCGCGCCTGTGGTCTTCAGCGTGAACTACCTGGCGGTCCGGCGGTTGTCGGAGCGGCTCGCGGGACGGATACCGGCCGGCGGGGCCGTCGTCATCACCTCGTCGATGGCGGGGATCGGCTGGCAGGCGCACCAGGACGAGCTGGGCAGGCTGATGGCGATCGACGACTGGGACGAGGCGCTCACCTGGCTGGACACCCACCCCGAGCGGGCCGGCGACCCGTACGCGCTGTCCAAGGAGTGCACCCAGCTCTACACGCTCCGCGCGGCCCGCGCGGCCAGCCGGGCGGGGACCAGGATCAACAGTGCCTGTCCCGGCGCCACGAGCACGCCGCTGCTCGGAGACTTCCGGTTGACGATGACCGACGAGATCATCGACTGGTCGGTCCGGCAGGGCCTCGGACGGCCGGCCTCGCCCCGTGAGGTCGCGCAGATCCTCGCGTTTCTCGGCTCGGACGCCGCCGGCTACCTCAACGGCGTGAACCTCCCGGTGGACGCGGGCCTGCAGGCGGCCCTCGCGACGGGCCAGACCGACTAGCCGGGACGGGCCAGACCGACTGGCCGGGACAGACCGACTGGCCGGGACGGGCCGCTCGGCCCGGCGGGCCGCCTCCAGTCGAAGCCGCGGTTCGAGGGTCGATATATCTCGACATCGGTGTCGACTTCGATATTCTGGCGACGCCGCGTCGGGCGTCAGGCCGCATGAACGACGATCGGAATGCGAGACGGACCGTGACGAATAAGCCCACCAAGCCGTGGATCTTCGACTTCGACAACCACTACTACGAGGCAGAGGACGCCTTCACCAGGTACCAGGACCGCTCGCTGCGTAACCGCGGTGTCCGGTGGGCCGAGGTGGACGGCCGGCGCCGCCTGCTCGTGGGAGGGACGCTCAACTCCTACATCGCCAACCCGACCTTTGATCCCGTTGCGAAGCCGGGCGCGCTGTACGACTGGTACCGGGGCAACCCGCGCCAGCAGCAGATCAAGGATGCCTTCGGGGAACTCGAGCCGCTGCGGCCGGAGTACCGCGACCGCGCGTGTCGTCTCCAGCTGATGGATGAGCAGGGGCTGGCCGGCATGCTGCTGTTCCCCACGCTCGGGGTGGGCGTCGAGGACGCGCTCAGGCACGACCCGGAGGCCGGGGGCAAAGTCTTCCGGGCGTTCAACCGGTGGCTGGACGAGGACTGGGGCTTCAACTACGAGGGCCGGCTGTTCGCCGTGCCCTACGTTCCCCTGCTCGACCCCGCGGCCGCCGTCGACGAGCTGCGACGGGTGATCGAGGCCGGAGCTGTCGTGGTGAACGTCCGCAACGCGCCGGTTCCGGTGCCCGGTGGCTTCCGCTCACCGTTCGATCCGGTGTACGACCCGTTCTGGGGGCTGGCCGCCGAGGCCGGGATCGTCGTGGCGACCCACGCCGGCCTCGACGGCTACGACACCCTGGTACAGATGTGGGAGCCGGGCGGTGCGGAGAGCTCGCTGTTCCGCTCGCCGTTGCGCGGCATCGTCACGAAAGGCCGGGCGGTCAGCGACTTCTACGCCGCCGCGGTCTGCCACAGGATCTTCGACCGCTTCCCCGCGCTGCGGTTCGCCAGTGTCGAGAACGGTGCCGCGTGGGCGCCCGAACTGCTGCACCGCCTGGACGACGCCGCCAACCGGAACCCGGGCTACTTCCAGGACCACCCGAGGGACGTGTTCGGTGAGCACGTGTGGATCACTCCCTTCTGGGAGGACCGCGTCGACGAGCTCGTGGCCGATGTGCGGGTCGACCGTCTGCTGCTCGGGTCGGACTGGCCTCACGCCGAGGGCACCCGCGCGCCCGCCGACTTCCTGACCGAGTCGCTGGGCGGGCTGCCCGACGCCGACATCCGGCGGATCGCCCGCGAGAACGCCCTCGAGGTCATGCGGATCTCGCTCGACTGACCCGGCCGGAGCTGCGCGGCCGGCCTCGCGAACGGACCCGGCCTGCTTTCCGCCTGGCGTCAAGCGCCCTGCCTGATCGACGACTTCGGAGGAACCAGCATGGATATCGCGGCAGCGGCCACCGTCTTCACGGATCCGCGGGCGTACGCCGACAACGAGCGCTTCCACACCGCCACCGCCCTGCTGCGGCGTGAGTCACCGGTCCACCGTGTCGAGCATCCG
This sequence comes from Frankia sp. Hr75.2, assembly GCF_949319125.1. Lineage (NCBI taxonomy): Bacteria > Bacillati > Actinomycetota > Actinomycetes > Frankiales > Frankiaceae > Frankia > Frankia sp. Hr75.2. Next base: position 59,492 of record NZ_CASGGV010000177.1, read on the forward strand.
AACTTCAACCCGTTCTGGGCCGTCACCAGGCACGAGGACGTCATGGCGATCTCCCGCGCCTCCGACATCTGGATCAACGAGCCCCGGCCCGCGCTCGGCCCCAAGCCCAAGGACGCCGACCGGGAGAACATCCCGATCCGGTCGCTGGTCCAGATGGACGCCCCGGACCATCCGGTCTACCGCCATGTGAGCGCGGACTGGTTCAAGCCGGCCGGTGTCCGGCGGCTGCGCGACCGCATCGCCGAGCTGGCGAAGCGCTTCGTGGACCGCATGGCCGACCAGGGCGGCGAGTGCGACTTCTTCGCCGACATCGTCTCGCACTACCCGCTGTACGTGATCCTGTCCCTGCTCGGCCTGCCCGAGGAGGACTTCCCCCGGATGCTCAGGCTGACCCAGGAGCTGTTCGGCGCGGACGACGAGGACCTGGCCAGGAACCAGGACAGGCAGGCGCAGATGCAGACCCTGATCGACTTCTTCAACTACTTCCAGGCGCTGATCCAGGACCGCCGCGCGAACCCCACCGACGACCTGGGGTCGGTGATCGCCAACGCCACGATTCGCGACGAACAGATCGGCGAGCTCGAGGCGGCCGGCTACTACACGCTGATCGCGACGGCGGGGCACGACACCACCAGCGCCGCGCTCGCCGGCGGACTGCACGCCCTGCTGGAGAGCCCGGGTCAGTGGCAGCGCCTGGTCGACGACCCCAGCCTGGTGACGACCGGTGTCGACGAGATGATCCGGTGGGTCTCCCCGGTCAAGCAGTTCATGCGTACCGCCCGCGAGGACACGGTCGTACGCGGCGTCGAGCTCGCGGCGGGGGAGTCGGTCCTGCTCTCCTATCCGTCGGCCAACCGGGACGAGGACGTCTTCGACAACCCGAACACCTTCGACGTCGGCCGGACCCCGAACCGGCATGTCGCCTTCGGGTTCGGCGCCCACTACTGCCTGGGCACCCACCTGGCCCGCCTCGAGGGCCAGGCGCTCTACGCGGAGCTGGTCCCCCGGGTGCGGTCGATCGAGCTGGCCGGAACGCCCGAGTACATGGAGGCCCTGTTCGTCGGGGGGCCGAAGCGGCTGCCGATCCGCTACACGATGGCCTGACGTGGGCGGCTCCACGCTTGTCGACGAGCTCGCGGTCCAGGCGACCCTCGCCCGCTACTGGTGCCACGACGAGCTGGTCAGGCTCGACGGCGAGTGGCGGATCGCCCGGCGTGACGCGCTGCGGATGGACAGGCCCGCGTGACCGCCGCGGCGCACCACTTCGCCCGGCTGCTGGCGCTCGCGCTGGAGCCGGGCGGCCCGCCCGTGACAGCCACGGCGCCCGTGCGCCCGGAGTCGTTCGCGCCCGGGACCACCCGCGTCCGGGCCTCGGTGCTCCTCGCCATGGTGGACATCGTCGCCGGGCAGACGCCGGACGGGCCGGGCAAGCCGGCGGTGGGGGCCACCATGGACCTGCGACTGGTCCTCCTCTCGTCCCCTCCGACCACCGGCCACCTGCACTTCCGGTGCGAGCCGCTGCGGGTGGGCCGCCGGTTCGTCGTCGCCGAGACCGAGCTGTTCTCCGACGGTTCGCCCCTGCCGTTCGGCCGGGCCGTGTCGACCTTCGCGGTGCTCGATCTCGGAGCCGGGATGCCCGTGGGCGCCTCGCGGGTCGTACCGGTCGAGGGAGGTTCGTTCGACGCGTTCCTGGGGGCCCGCGTGCAGGACGAGCACACCCTTGTCCTCGACTCGTCGCCGAGGCTGGCCAACGGTCCGGCGGGCACCCTCCACGGCGGCGTCCAGGCGCTGGCCGCCGAGCTCGCGGCGGAGCGCGTGGTGGGTGGGCGCGATCGTGGCCTCGCGGTTACCGACCTGGACATCCGCTATCTCGACCGTCTCCGCGTCGGCCCGCTCACCGCGTCCGCGCGGCAGGTGCCGTCCCGGACCGGCGCCCCGGTAGCAGTCGTCCGGCTTGGCGACGCCGGTTCCGGCGACCGTCTGATCGGCCACGCGACGGTCTCCTTCGGACAGCTGTGAGGCACGCCCGTTCCCGACGCCGGCCGCCCTCGAGCTGAGGGCGGCCAGGAGGAGTTCTGATGCTTCCCTCTCCGGAGGACCAGGTGGCGATAGGCGACCTGCTGGCCCGGTACTGCCTGACACTCGACCTCGACGATGTGGCGGGCTGGGTCGGTCTCTTCGTCGAGGACGGCAGCTACCAGGTGTACGGGCGTTCCTTCGACGGGCATGAAGGGCTGCGCGCGATGATGGCCGCGGCGCCCGGTGGACTGCATCTGGGCGGCTCGCCGGTCATCGAGATGCTGAGCGCCGACGAGGCACGCACCTCCCGGAACCTGCTGTTCGTCAGCCGCGCGGACGGCGTCTCGCGCAGTGCCGTCTACACGGACGAGCTCGTCCGGACGGCTGACGGCTGGCGTATCAGACGCTGCAGGTGCCGGTTCATCACGGCGGCCGGTCTCGCGGACCGGCCTGAGCGCTAGCCCCTTCCTCTCCTGCCTGTGACAGCACCGGCGCGGTGGGTGGGAGAAGCTGGAAGGCGACGTCGATTCTTGAATTTCCGGTGTCGGGCCGGTCCGGCTCGGGACACGGCTTCGCCCCGCAGCCGTGGCGCCGTCGCCCCGCGCGCCGGCAGGACGGGCGAGGATGGCAGTCCCACAGTCCGCACAGGACGCCGGTTGCCCTGGACATCCGGCCCGAGGACGGAAGGCGGAACCGCATGCGGATCGGAATGCCGCTGGACTACAGCGGTGGGTTCACGGAGGCGGTCGCGGCGCTCGGCGACTACGAGAAGGCGGGGCTCGACATCGTCTCCGTCCCGGAGGCGTACTCGTTCGACGCGGTCAGCCAGCTCGGATTTCTCGCCGCGCGCACGGAGCGGATCGAGATCGCCTCGGGCATCCTGCCCATCTACACGCGCACGCCCACGCTGACGGCCATGACCGCGGCCGGGCTCGACTTCCTGTCCGGCGGGCGGTTCACCCTCGGGCTCGGCGCGTCCGGGCCGCAGGTGATCGAGGGCTTTCACGGTGTGCCGTACGACGCTCCGCTCGCCCGCACCCGCGAGGTCGTCGAGATCTGCCGGGCGGTGTGGCGGCGCGAGAAGGTCGAGTACGCGGGCCGGCACTACACCCTGCCGCTGCCACCTGAACGGGGCACCGGCCTCGGCAAGCCGCTGAAGATCATAAATCGGCTGGTCCGGGAGCGGATCCCGATCGTCCTCGCCGCGATCGGCCCGAGGAACGTCGAGCTGGCCGCGGAGATCGCCGAGGGCTGGGAGCCGCTCTTCCACCACCCGGAGAAGGCCGGCGAGGTGTGGGGGCGGGCGCTGGCCCAGGGCAGGGCGAAGCGCGCCCCGGAGCTCGGAGAGCTCGACGTCGTCGTCGGCGCGCCGCTCGCGATCGGCGAGGACACTGACGGCCTGCTCGACCTGATGCGTCCCATGTATGCGCTCTACATCGGCGGGATGGGCGCCAAGGGCAGGAACTTCTACAACGACCTCGCTCGGCGGTACGGCTACGTCGCCGAAGCAGAGCTCATCCAGGAGCTCTACCTCGCCGGGAAGAAGAAGGAGGCCGAGGCGGCGGTCCCCGGCGACCTGCTGCGGGCGACCGCGCTCGTCGGCTCCGCGGGCCACCTCAGGGAGCGGTTGGCCGCCTACGCGCAGGCCGGTGTGACGACGCTGAAGGTCACCCCGCTCGCCGCCGACCATCGTTCGCGTGTGGCCGCGATCGAGCAGCTGCGCGAGTGGGCCTCCTGACGCCCCGGCGCGTCCGTCTGTCCGTCGATGCGTTCGAAGATCGCTGATATGCCCTGGCCCCACCGATGCAGACGCTCGCTGATGTGAGCGCAGCGCCAGCTCATCCTGCTCCGAGCGGGAGATGCCGTAGTCCTTACGTAGGTTCTCCGCCGTCTCGATCATTCCGCCGGGTACCGGGAAGTGAATCGCGGCGGCTGGCCGGCGGGACCGCCGGCCAGCGCTTCCACGGATCTGCCCACGGTCTAGTCGAAGGACGTCAGTGTCGGGTCGGTCCAGTCGCGGTTCGCGTTCGACCAGCAGACGAACGGCTTTTCCGCCGTTCCACCCACCAGATTGAACTTGCCTCCCTTGACCTGTACAAAGCTGGCGCATTCCTGGGCGGGTCCGTGCGTCTTCGGGTCGGCCTGGGTCGGGCTGTCGTGCATCCGGGTCCAGTCGAGGGGCGGCACCAGGCCGCCCGCGGTGAAGTCGGTGATCTTGTTCGTCGCGTCGATCACACTCTGCCGGGTGAACGAGGGCCCGGCTGCCAGAATCCCCTGGTAGGCGATGTCCGCGTTGATCCAGCCGATCATCGCGACCTCGCTGATCTCCGCGCCGGTCTCGCCCATCCACTTCTGGAAGTCGGCGAGGCCGCTGTCGCCCGGGTCCGCCTGGAAGGGCCGGAAGGAGACCTGCACGATGTCGCCTTCGAACAGGCCGTCGGCCTCCCGCACGAACTTCTCGTCGTAGGTGTTCGGGTGAAGGATCCTGACGTCCGGCATGCCCTGCCGCTGCAGCTCCTGCGCGAGCGTCTTCTGGCCGTTCAGATCGAAACAGCTCACAATCATGTCGACGCCCGCGCGCTTCATCGCCGACACCTCGGGCCCGATTCCGTTGGGAAGACCGAACGCGAGTGCGTCGTTGAAGTACACCACCTGCTGGCCGGTCTCGGGGGCGTACAGCTCGATTGAGTCCCGGACAGACTGGGCGCACCGCTTCGAGGAGTCGGAAATACCGTAGCCCATGGCCGCAATGTGCGTGGCGCCGACGATCTTGGCGCCGTAGGGGTAGTAGCGGGCGGTGCACTCAAGGCACGTGATGCCGGCGTTGCCCCAGATGTCGTCGTGGCCGACCATCGCAGCCGGTTGGATCGCCCACACGTACTGCGGGATTCCCGCCTTCGCCAGGTCGCCCCACCCGGTGGGAAGCTGGGCGGCGCTGAACGTGCCGAACGTGTCGTTCGCGGTGATGATCTGCAGCGCACTCTGCTGGTTCTGACCCAGCTGGTCGTCGATCTTACTCGTCAGTTTCAGCTGCCGGCCGTGCACGCCGCCTTCGCTGTTGCGGAAGGCGAAGTACGCCTCGATTCCCTGGGCGAAGCAGTCGTAGATGCAGGCTCCGGTCGGATTGTTCGTCTTTGTCGCCAGCATCGAGAAGTTGACCGCGTCGGCGGTGACGCCTGGCGCCCCGTTCGCCGGGGCCGGTCCAGCGGTGCCATCACTCTCGGTCGAGTCCCCCCCGCCCGAGTTCGAACAGGCCGCCGCCGTCGCGAGCGCCAGCGCGACCAGGAGTACCGACAACCGGCGTAGACCGGCGTGTAATCGCTTCATGAGAATCTGGTAGTCCTTCGGATCTCACGCCTGAAGATTTAGTCTCCGAGCGCCATCTGATTCTGACAGAGGTCCGGACGATAGGACCGGGTGTCCGTCTGAGCGGTCACGCGACGACGCCGCGGATTCGCAGGTCGATGACGGCTTCCATGTCGAGGCCGATGTCGGCGAGGATCTCGTCGCCGTGTTCGTTGAACCCCGGGGCGCGGCCGGCCGCGGCGGGCTGCTCGTTGTACTGCATGGGCGCGGCCACCAACTCGAACGGAGCGCCGGTCGCCGACTCGCACGGCTGCAGGTAGCCGTTCGCGGCGGTCTGCGGATCGGCGGCCGCCTCGAGGGTGTCCTGCACGACCGCCCACTGCCCGCTGAACGGTTCGAGCCTGCGGCGCCATTCGTCCACCGGCCGCTCGGCGAACGCCAGGGTGAGGTGGGCGGCGACCTGCCTGTGGTTGGCCATGAGCGACCCGTGGTCGGCGAAGAGCGGGTCGGTGGCCAGCTCCGGGCGGCCGATCACCGCACAGAGCTCGGCCCAGTACCTGCCCGCCTGCAGGCAGCACAGCATGAGGCCCCGGCCGTCCTTCGTGCCGTACGTGGCGACCAGCGGGTTCCTGCTCATGTCCTCGACCGGCGGGGCCTGCCATGGCCGCTTGAGCAGCAGGGACAGCGCGATGGCCTGCCCCATCGCCCACATCCCGGTGTTCAGCAGGGAGATGTCGACGGTCGTGGCCTCGCCGGTGCGCTCGCGGTGGAACAGCGCGCCCATGATTCCGCCGGCGATCGTCACGGCGCCGATCGAGTCGCCGAACCCGGGGCCGGGCGGTGGCGGGTTCAGGCCGTCGTACTCGGGCCGGGTCGTCCCGACCGCGACTCCCGCCCGGGCCCAGAACGCCAGGGCGTCGTAGGCGCCCTTGTCGGCGTCCGGTCCGCGTTCCCCCTGGCCGGTCCCGCGGGCGTAGATGATGTTCGGGTTCGCCGCCCGGATCTCGTCGAGACCGATGCGGAGCTTGGCCCGCACGCTCGGGAGCTTGTTCGTGAGGAAGACGTCGGCCGTCGCCGCGATCCGGTACAGCAGGTCGAGGCCGTCGGCGGAGGTGAGGTCGAGCCCGATGCTGCGCTTGCCCCGGTTCGAGTGTTCGAGCAGGGCGTGCACGCCGCCGCCGACGGCCGCCATCCCGGTCGACTCCAGGCCGCGCATCGCGTCACCCCGCACGACGTGCTCGACCTTGATGACGTCGGCACCGAGATCCGACAGCAGCGCCGAGGCGGCCGGGACGAACGTGTGCTCGGCCACCTCGAGAATTCGGACGCCTTGCATGACTGAGGTCATCGGCCCTCCACGAGCCCGTCGGTCGTGTGTTCGGAGTTGGCGTCGGACGGGTGAGCTGGCACTGCACGGGCGGCCGTAGCCCGGCGCGGATGTGATGCACGTTACTCTCTCATCTTATAGATGATCTATAGCTTGCGCGACCTAAAAAATGAATCATTTAGATAGAAGCGATGGATCTGCGCTACGGTCGAGCCCTTGTGGCTACTCGACGGCTGGAGCCGTCGGCTTCTCAGGCCGCTTCCGTGGCCTGACGGGCCAGCCCGACCCGAAGGATGTTGATCGCCGCGTTCACGTCGGCGTGCGCGGTGTGCCCGCAGGCGACGCAGGTGAACGCGGCCTGTGTTCTGCGGTTGTCGGCGTGGCAGTGCCCGCAGACCGCACACGTGCGGGAGGTGTTGGCGGGGTTGACCTCGACGACGACCCGTCCGGCGCTTTCAGCCTTGGCGCGCAGCACAGTGAGGAACACCCCCCATCCCGCGTCGAGAACGCTTCTGTTCAGCCCGGACTTCGCCGCCTGCCCGTTCGCCGGGAACACCCCGGGCCGGTCCGGGTCGGGTCTCGGCGCGGCCCGGCGGCCAGTCGGCACCGGGGGTCCACGTGCCGAAGGTGGCCGAGCTCGTGGCCGCTCAGCTCCGGTGGCGGATCGTCACCAGCGAGCTTCGCGACGGGGGGGGCTTCCGCGCGAGTCGGACATGCTCGCGGAGTTCAACGCCTCGACGCACGCCTTCCATCTCCGCCTCACCGAGCTGTACGGCACACGCCGTGGGCCCCGGAACCCACGACTACAAGGCATGACCGGACAGGGCGGGCCTGCGACCGCGGGCCCGCCCCTTTTCGGCTGGTGCCGCTGTTACAGACCCAGGGCCTCCTTCACCGAATCCCATACGTAGCCCTTGCCGGGCATGTCGATGTAGGGGATCACCTCGGCGTATCCCAGGCCGGTGACGGACTGGCCGTTGATCGTGCCGCTGACGCTCGAGGTGCCCTCCCAGTACTGGCCGACGGGAACGAGGTCGCTCCACACCTCCTGGTCCGCCAGTTGCGGTGTGACAGTCAGCGAGCCGCCCGGGATGTCGACCTTCCAGCCATGTGGATACGTGATCCCGGTGTGTGGGCTGGTCCAGGTACCGAGCGCGGTCTGGCTGAGCTGGGCGGCCGGGAGATTGGTGGTGCTCCCGTCCGGCCTGACGAGCGTGCCGACCGTCTGGACATAGTTGTTGTTCTTGTCGCGGATGAAGTAGAGCATGTACTGGGTGTTGTTGGAGAGCTGCAGGCTGAACCATTCCCAGCCGCCCTCGCCCGGGTTCCAGTTGCCCCACTGGTGGTCCTGCCAGGCGGTGCCTGTGACGTTCACGGCCACGCCGTGGTCGAAGAGGACTCCGCTGGCCTTGAGGTTGGTCTGCGAATAGTAGCCCGACTGGCCGAACGGTCCGTAGCCGATGACACCCGAGTTGCCGTGCAGTGCGGCCGGGGTCGACTGGCTCAGTGTGAGGCCGCCGAAACTGTAGCTGAGATCGGGGAATCCGCCCGAGACGTGGTTGACGCCGTTCTTCCCGTCCATGTGGACGGTGCCGACGGTGAAGTTGTAGCCACCGCCCGGCGGGACCACGTCCGGCTGGATGCTGTAAATCTCCTTGGTTCCCTTGTAGGTGCCCCGGGTGAGGTCCGAGATCGCGAAATTGACGTTGTAGATCACCGCTGCCGGCGCCGTGGCGAGGCCGTCGTTGCGGACGACCATGCTCTCGAAGCCGTAGGCGTGGCTCTTCCCGAAGACGTCCTTCCCGGTGAGGTGGCCGGTGAAGTACCACCACTCCATCCCGGCGTCGACGTGCGCGGATTCGTCTTTCGGCAGCGACACCGGGCCGTATGTCAGTGCTGAGGCCGCGGGCGTCTGGACCGCGAACAGCAACAGCAGGCCGGACAGTGCCCCCAGGAGCAGGCCGGACACCCTCCTTTTCCGTAATCGCCGCATCCGGGATCCAGTTGACGAGGTCATCGTTCGCACCGCCCTTTCGAATGGATGAGAAGAGTGCGGAACGGGTGCTCCGCACGTGGTCGGCCAGATTTGTCGGGCTTCACGGCGCGGCCGAGCCGCATCCGTCTCCGGACGATGTCCCGTCGTTTCTTCAAAGCTCTCGGCGACAGCCGAAAAAGGACCGGCCGGCGTCGAGAGAAAAATCCGCGCGGGCGTGGATGAAGGCGACCTTCTCATGGTTCCGGTCAGGGTGGCGGCTGAGCGCGAAGCCTGCCTGTTCGTCCTTACCGTCGAACCAGAACTGGTCGTAGGGGTCCGGATGGTCATCGCCGGCATGCGAGATCATCCGTCGGGATGGACCCTAACGGATACATCTAGATTTTTCAAGGAGGTTCGGGAGTCCTTGATCCGCCGCCGCATGGATCGCCGGCGGGCCGGTGGCGCGGCACAGGCAACCCGCTACCGGCGTCAGGTGCCGCCCGCATGCTGGCCGGCCAGCCAGGAGGCGACCTTGCCCCGGGAGTGGAACCCGAGCTTGGTCAGTACCTGCTGGACGTGGGTCTCCACGGTGCGCAGCGAGATCACGAGCCTTGCCGCGATCTCCTTGTTGGTCAGCCCCTGGGCGACGAGACCGGCTACCTGGCGTTCCCGGCGGGTCAGCCCGGCCGCGGCCAACCGGTCGCCCGCGGCGACGCCGATCACCGGAGCCGGCTGGCCGTCCGCGTCCACGGTTGCGGTTGCGGACGGGGTGATCTCGACGTCGCCCAGGCCACAGGCGCACGCGCCCTCGAGCGAGAGTTCGGTGCCGCGCGTCCAGATGGCGTCGAACGCGTGGTGACCGAGCACCCGCCGGGAGTCGGCCTCGCTCTCCCGGCGGAACCGGAACAGGCCCGGAAACGCCGTGGTGGACGTGCCCATCCGTGCCCACAGCCGATCAGCCGTGCCGAGCAGTACCGCGGTCGTCGCATGCCGGCCGCGGCTGGCCTCGATCCAGGCGATGGCCTCCAGGCACAGCGTCAGGCTCAGCTGGTCGGACCGGCTGCTCGTGGCGGAGAGGGCGTCCCGCGCGATCGACAGGGCGGCTTCGGGATCGCCGGCGCGCCAGGTGGCGACGGCGTAGGCCCAGGCAGTGTACGAACGTAGGCACGGATCGTGCTGCAGTTCGGCGATCTCGGCGCACTCGGCGTGGTAGGCCCGCGCGGTCTCGGGGGTCGCGCTGAGCGCGGCGGCCACCGTGAGCAGCGCCAGCGTCTCGAGCTGGCGGTTGATGTCGCCAGCGACGCGGAACTGCGCCAGCGCCTGTTCAAGGTGGTCGATCGCGCCGGACCGGCCGGTGTACAGCGCGTCCATCCCGCCGAGCTGGATGATCAGCGCGGAGGCCGAGAGATCGTGTGTCTCCGAGACCAGGTCGGCGCCCTGCCGGAGGATCCGGGCCGAGGCCGTCGGGTCACCCTGCAAGGTCGCGAGCCAGCCCGCGGCGTGAACGGCCCGGATGCGGTCATGGATGCTTCCGCCGCCGTGGTCGAGGAACCGCGCCAGCCAGGTCCGTCCCTCGTCGAACCGGCCGTCGGCCACCCAGTAGCGATGCAGCGACCCCGCCAGCGCGAGTCCGCGACCGTGGTCGTTCGTCTCGGCGCAGTACTCCATCGCCCGCTGCAGGTTGGCGTGGTCCCGGCGAAGGCGGCTCAGCCACGCCCGCCGATCGGCCCCGAGCAGCCCGGCCTCCGCCCGGGTCGACAGATCAAGGAACCAGTCGCGGTGAGCCCGTCGCAGGGCCGCCTCCTCACCGCTGCTCTCGAGCCTCTCCTGCCCGTACTGGCGGAGCATCTCCAGGAGCCGGAACCGTGCGTTCTCCGGACCCGCCTCGAGGGTCAGGATGGATTTGTCGACCAGCGACAGGATCAGGTCCAGCACGGGTTCGGCGAGCCCGGAAGCCCCGCAGACCCCCTCCGCCGCGTCCAGCTCGAAACCGCCGGAGAACACCGAGAGCTGGGTCCACAGACGCTGTTCCGGCCCGGTGCAGAGCTCGAAACTCCAGTCGATACAGGCGCGCAGTGTCCGCTGCCGCTCCGGAACCCGACGGCCGTCGCGGCGCAGTATCCGTGTGTTCTCGGTAAGTAGTCGCAGGACGTCGGCGGGCAACAACGCGCGGATCTTGACGGCAGCCAACTCGATGGCGAGGGGGATTCCGTCCACCAGGCGGCAGATGCCCCAGACCGCGGCGCGGTTGTCCCGGGTGAGGTCGAATCCGGAGCGCACGGCACGGGCCCGCTCCAGGAAGAGCGTGACCGCGTCACAGCCGGACACGTCGACTCCGTCGAGGTCGGTCTCCGCCGGCACCGGGAAAGGCGCGACCACATAGGTGCTCTCGCTGTCGATTCGCAGCGACTCCCGGCTTGTCGCGAGAATGCGGAGCCCCGGGCAACCGCGCAGCAGGCTGTCCACCAGGTCGGCGCACGCGTCCGCCAGATGCTCGCAGTTGTCGAGCAGGATCAGCAGCTGCTTCTGGGCGAGATGGCCGCGCAACGTCTCCAGCACGCTCTGATCGGTCGGAGGCGGGCAGCCGAACGTCGCCGAGACCAGGTGCGCGAGCAGGCCCGGATCACGCAACTGGGCCAGCTCGACCCACCACACCCCGTCGGGGAACGCGTCACGGACGTCCGCGGCCGCGCGCAACGCCAGCCGGGTCTTCCCCACGCCCCCCGCTCCGACCAGCGTCACGAGCCGGGACCCGCCGAGTAGCCGCCTGAGCTCCGCGCGTTCGGCCTGCCTGCCGACAAAGCTGGTCAGCTCGGCGGGTAATCCCTCGTTCGAGAACCGCGGCGGCGCGGGCATGGGCCATCTTTTGCAGGCACCGCGCGGGACGTCAAGCCGCCGAGTAATCCCCGTAGTAATACCCGTAGTTCCACTGAAGACGTCCCCGCGACGCCCGTCGATTCTGGTTCCTGCGGCCGGGTCCGGCATCCCGGCGGCGCTGCGGCAGCGAGCGCGAGCCCGGCGGTCCCGGTCCCGGCCGTCGGGAGGCCGGGCAACCGGCGTACGGAGAGGAACCCTGTCGATGCTCACCCCGTTCGACGACTACCCCGTCCACCAGACGCCGCTGCCGGTCGCGCACGTCGAGGGCGGGCACCCCGATCACTACGATCGGTTCTGGTTCAACGGTTACGACGGCGAGATGTACTTCGCGCTCGCGCTCGGGCTCTATCCCAACCGGGGAATCATCGACGCGGCCTTCAGCGTCGTTCACGATGACGTCCAGCGGTCCGTGTTCGCGTCGGGACGCATTCCTCTGGACCGGACCGAAACCCGCGTCGGACCGATCTCGGTGGAGATCGTCGAACCGCTGCGGGTCAACCGCATCCGCGTCGACGCGGCCGAGCACGGTCTGGTCGCCGATCTCACCGCCGTCGCCCGCACACCCGCCTACGAGGAGCCGCGGACCACCCAGCACGACGGGACGCGGCTGCTGACCGACTCCACCCGTGCCACCCAGATGGTCAGCTGGACCGGCCAGCTGACGGCCGGGGGCGAGGACGTGCGGATAAGAACCGGAACGTACGGCACGAAGGATCGCTCCTGGGGAGTCCGCGGTCTCGTCGACCGGATTCCTGGTGCGCCGCGTTCCGCCACCCCGCAGGTGTTCTTTCTGTGGGCCCCCTTGAACTTCGCCGACGAGTGTCTGCACTACATGGTGATGGAGGACGAGGCCGGAAACCCCTGGACGGACACCGCGGCGGTGTTGCCCGTGCTCGCCGAGGGGGGGTCGGTCTTCGGACCGGACACCGGCATCCGGCGCCTGCGCGGAGTCAGGCACCAGATTCGCTGGGCCCCGGGGCTGCGACGATCCAACGGTGCCGCCCTCATTCTCGGGGAGGGCGAGGCGGTGGAGCTGGAGCCGCTGCTCACCTTCCGGATGAAGGGCGCCGGCTACCTCCACCCCACCTGGGCCCATGGCCGGTGGCACGACGAACTGGCCGTCGGCGGTGAGGCGCACAAGGTGGCGGAGCTGGATGTTCTGGCCATCGACTGCGTACACGTGCAGCAGGTGGTGCGGGCGACGTGGGGTGGCCGGGTCGGCCTCGGCGTGTTGGAACAGGCCGTCATCGGGCCCTACCGGCCGGGCGGATTCCGCGACCTGCTCGACGGCGCTCCCAGCGCTCCCGGCGTCTGAGTCCACCGTTCTCCCAACGAACCCCGGAGACCCAGGTGAGCACAATGACCGAGCCTCCCGCACTGGTGTCCGACCCGCGTGACGTCACGGCCGGCTGGCTGACGGACCTGCTGAGGCACGCGGGAGCGCTCTCGGCCGGCGGCCGGGTGGCCGACTTCAGCGCGGTGGCCATCGGGACGGGCAGCGTCGGGGCGACCCTTCGCTACCAGCTGCGGTACGGCGGGGACCGCGCGTCGATCGCGCCTCCTCCGTCGATCGTCATGAAGTTCGCCTCGGCCGAGGCGAACAGCCGGGCCGCGGGCGTGGCCACCCGCTCGTACGAGAACGAGGTCGCGTTCTACCTGCAGGCCGCCCACACCGTCGACGTCCGCCGGCCACACTGCTACTTCGCCGCCGTCGAGCCCAACACCGCCAATGTCGTGGTCGTCCTGTCCGATCTCGCGCCGGCGGTGCCCGGGGACCAGCTCATCGGCTGCGGTGCCGACGACGCGGAGCTCGCGGTGACCGAGGCGGCCCGGTTGCATGGTCCCCGCTGGGGTGACCCCGCGCTCCTCGACCTGAGCTGGCTGGCCAAAGCCGAGCCGGTGATCTCGGTGTCCGACGTCTACCGGGCTCTCTGGGACGGCTTCGTGGAGCGCTACCGGACGACGATCGAACCCGACGTCATCACCCAGGGCGAAGCCCTCGGCGCCGGCATCGATCGGTGGCTGGCGCGTCGCCCCACTGCCGTGACCATAACCCACGGTGACTTCCGGATCGACAACATGATGTTCGAGGGAGCCGGTCGAAACCGGCACGTGACGATCGTCGACTGGCAGACCGCGCGCCTTGGCACGGGTCCCGCCGACATCGCCTACCTCCTCGGCGGAAGCCTGCCGCCCGACATCCGGCGCGCGCACGAGGCCGACCTGGTGCGCCGCTACCACGACGCCCTCGGCGGCTACGGGGTGACGGGTGCCTACCCGTTCGAGGAGTGCTGGGACGACTATCGGCGCTTCAGCTGGAACGGGCTGGTCATGTCCGTGATCGCGGCGATGATGGTCCGCCGCGACGCCCGCACCGACGCGATGTTCGCGACGCTGGCCAACCGGCACGCCACCCAGACCCGGGACCTCACCGCCATCGACTACCTGCGCTGAGCCTGTACGGCTGTGCGGCTGTGCGCTCGAGCGGCTGGACGGCCCTCAGTAGTCGTGCTGCATCAGGTCGATGACGTTCTTCGCGCGCTGCGCGAGCATGACCCGCCCGACGATCTCCATGTGCTCCGCCCAGTGCTTCTCGGCCGCCGGGGCGTCACCGTCCTCGATGAGCGCCGCCAGCCGTGCCTGGGAGCGCAGGCCGCGCAGCCGGGTGGCGCTGGTGTCCTTGCCCTCGCCGGGCTGGCTGACCGCGGCGACGGCCCGGGCGACGATCTCGTTGAGCATCTCGGCGATGATGCTCAGGGTCTGGTTCCCGGCCAGCTCGACGAGGCGGGCGTGGAAGCGTGAGTTGGCCCGCCCGAACGCCTCGGGGTCGTCGATCACCTCGAGCTGCTCGGCACTGAGTCGGCGCAGCTCCGCGGCCGCGGACCCGCGTGAGCGTGCCCCGGCGACCAGCCGCGCGGCCACCGGCTCGATCGTGCCGCGGGCGTTGTAGACGTCCGCGAGCGGGACGTTGCGCGCCTGGAGCACGAGCGCGGCGGTGCGCGCCGTCATCCGCTCGCTGGGCTGGTGGGCGATGACGCCGCCGAGCACTCCGCGCTTGACGGAGATCAGGCCCTCCGCCTCCAGGATGCGCAGTGCCTCCCGCAGGGAGGGGCGGGAGACGCCGAACCGGTCGACCAGGTCGGGCTCGCGGCCGAGTGACTCACCCTCCGCCAGGTCGCCCCGCACGATGAGCCGCCGGAGCTCGTCGGCGATCTGCTGGGGCTTCTCGCGCAGCGGGGGCCGCTCCCCACCGCGAGATCTCCTTGGCTCGGTCACCTGGCTCGACCTTCTCTCCGTCGGCCGCGTCCAGCCCCCACCGCGACGGCTCGCGCGCAGCGCCGGACGAAGCGCTGGCCATGGTCTGATGCCCGTGACGGCTGGGTGAATGCGATCCGCCCAGCCTACCGGCGAACATCTCCGGGACCCAGCGCCCGGCCGGTGCTTTCCCTCTAGATGTTTGAACGTGCCTACGGCGTCTCCGGGTGCGGCTCACCACGCCGGGGGAGGCGGTCACGGCTACCGCGCCAGCTGGTCGTCGGCCTCCGGGTCGGGGAGGTCGAAGTGCTCGTCGCGTAGTTGGAAGGCTCGTTTTGTGCCGTGCCTGGCGCGGGTTTTGACGAAGTTGAACTCGTCGTCCTCGAACTGGAGGTTGGTGCCGAAGGCGTGGAAGAGGTAGCTGGCGACCTCTTCGCCCTGGTAGCCCTGTAGTTGCTCGACGAGGCGGAAGGCCTCCTTGGCGATGACGATGCCGTCGGCGGGCATCCGGGAGAGCTTGCGTGCCCACCAGTCCGCCCGCGCGGACACGTCGGCGCCGTCGATCACCTCGGTGAAGACCGAGAGGTGGGCCAGTTCGCTGGCGGGGATCATGTCGCCGGTCAGCAGCAGGCGGCGTGCCAGCACCGGGCCGAGCCGGTAGAAGAACATGTGCAGGGAGCCGAGGGCCGGGCCGAGGAACCGGGTCGCGGGCATCCCGATCCGGGTGTCGCCGGCGACGACCGCGATGTCGGCCATGAGCGCGAGTTCGAATCCGCCGCCGAGCGCGAAGCCCTGTACCTCGGCGATCGTGGCTTTCGGGTAGCCGAGGAAGTTGTGGTAGAAGCTGAACGACTTGCGGTCGACGGACAGCCGGCGGCGCTGGCTGGGACGTCGCTGCCGGGAGTCATTCGCGGCGTCGCCGTACCAGCCGTAGGCGTTGGCCATGTCGGCACCGGTGCTGAACACGCCCCCGTTCCCGCGCAGGACCACCACCTTGACCGCGTCGTCGGCCGCGA
The DNA here is from genome assembly GCF_949319125.1 of Frankia sp. Hr75.2. Lineage (NCBI taxonomy): Bacteria > Bacillati > Actinomycetota > Actinomycetes > Frankiales > Frankiaceae > Frankia > Frankia sp. Hr75.2. The sequence goes on from NZ_CASGGV010000177.1 coordinate 75,267, forward strand.
GCTCGTCGAGGTAGGTGCCGAGCTGCTCCCGCATCGCGGGGTCGTACGCGTTCCGGCGGCTGGGGTTGTCGAGCGTGAGGCGGGCGATCCCGGTCCCCTCGTCGCGTTCCAGTAGCACACGGCCCTCGCTCACTGGCTCTCCCTCTCGCTGATCGGACAGTCACGCCATCCGGCCACGCCATGCTATATCTCTAGATATTTTACGGCCTCGAGAGTTAGCATCGTAGCGATGCGTGTCACCCTGGGCGAGTCCCCCGCGGCGGGGGCCGGGGGTCTCCGACCGCTGCGAGTGCACGCGAGGAACGGGGTTGTTGTGGACATGGAGGCGGGCGTCGTCCTCGATCGGGACGGCGGTGTGCTGCGCATCGGCCTCGACCGGCCGGAGCGCCGCAACGCTCTCGACGCCGCGGCGGTACGCCGGATCATCGGTGCGCTCGAGGACGCGGCCACCGACGACACGCTGCGGGTGATCCTGATCGAGAGCCGCGGCCCGGACTTCTGCTCCGGCGCGGACTGGGTCGCCTCGAACACCGCCGGCGGCGCCCGGCCGCGCCCCGGCAGCGTGCAGCGGCGCACCGCGCTGCAGGCGCACCGGCTCATCGGGCTCATCACCGAGGTGCAGCTGCCCGTCGTCTGCGCGGTCCGTGGCCACGCGGTCGGCCTCGGCTTCCAGCTCGCGCTCGCCGCCGACTTCACCGTGGCCGCCGAGACCAGCCGGTTCTGGGAGCCGTTCCTGACCCGGGGCTTCAGCCCGGACAGCGGCGCGACCTGGCTGCTGCCCCGGCTGGTCGGCATCGCCCGGGCCAAGGAGCTGCTGCTGCTCGGCCGGCGGCTTTCCGGTGCGGAGGCCGCCGAGTGGGGGCTCGTCTACCGGGCCGTGCCCGACGCCGAGCTGGACAAGGCGGCCGCGGAGCTGGTCGGGACGCTCGGGCAGGCCGCCACGGTCGCCGTCGGGCTGACCAAGCGCCTGGTCAACCGCGGGCTGGAACTGGGGCTGACCGAGGCGATGCAGGACGAGGCGTCCGCGCTCGAACTGGCGTCCCGTACCGCCGACTTCCGGGAGGGGCTCGTGGCGTTCAAGGAGCGGCGGTCGCCCGACTTCGGCGGGAGATAAGACGGACCAGGTTACACTCAAATCCCTGGCGGGATATCTGTACATCCTTGGAGCCGTCTGTGTCCGAGCAGGTCGCCACCCGGCTCGTTTCCAGCCGATCGCGAGGGCGCCCAGCGCGCCGTTCGGCCCTACGCCTTCTCTCGGCGTCCCTGGTCCTGCTGCCGGTCATCGCCGCGCTCCTCACCGGTTGGTACCACGCGAGATTCCACACCTGGCCGTGGTCCTCCAGCCTGCCGGACAGGGTGACATACTGCGACCGCGATTACACCGGCCCGGGCCGTCCGGTCACGTGGGCCGAGGCGGATGTTCTTGAGAGCGGCACTGTACGGGACGTCGGCCGCGCCAGGGTCGGCGTTCGCGAACAGTCGATCTGCTGCGGTTACTCGGCGACGGCCGGCGAACAGCGCTTATTCTCAACGCGCAGGACTGGAAGGCGCCCGAGGATCGCGCTACCGACCTCGCGCAAGAAGGCGAACGCTTGGAATCTATTGGCCTGCAGCCCGAAGAGGCGGACCTTCGGCAATATTTTGGCAGACTGGATGAATCGAGGCGGGCGCTGGTCGGCTGTGACCTGGTCTGGGTACGGGGTGGCAACGTCTTCGTGCTGCGACGTGCTTTTAGGAAAGTGGCGCAGACGGTGTAATTCCCGAGCTGGTCAACGGTGACGCGGTTGTCTACGGTGGTTGACGCGCTTGTCTACGGTGGTTACAGTGCCGGCGTGGGCATCATGCAGCCGCAATCGACAACAACATTCCCTTTGTAGCTCTTCGTTACGGCGAGGTAATCGTTGTCGATGGCGATGAACAGAAGTTCGTTGGTCAGGATTGGGGAAATCGGGCCGGCTCATCCGCCGCCGCTGGTCGGAGGGACCGTTCGCGTTGCCGGTCCGGTCGGGCCCGCGCGCCTTCTTCGCCGGCGGGCCCGTCCTGCCGGCCCGAAGGTGAGCACGTTCCGGCCCCGCGACCACTGTTCGGTTCCCCTGACGGCCCGTGGGGCGACCCCGGCGGCCGGCTGTTCATCGAGCCGGCGCCGGAGAACCCGCGCGCCGTCGGCAACCGGCCCGGCTTCGACCCGGCCGGCCCCGCCCGGCGACCGTCGTGATCCACTGGAAGGACGGCGGGAAGACCGGCACCTGATCCCGCCCAGCGACCCTGCTACCCATCGGCCCGCCCACCCCTCTACGCAGCGTTCCACCCGCGGCCCGTCGAAGCACCCGGCCCCTGACACCGATCCTGGCCGACGCGACCCGTCCGGCCGGGGTCGGAGTTCGCCACTTTCGCAGCTCACGGGCTCGGCGGGGAATGCCCGCGCCCGAGCTTTCGCGGCGCGGCCGCCGAAGACCGGCCCGGCCGGCCCGGAAGACCCGGGGATAACTTTGCGTGACTTTTCGCAAATGGCTCCCCTTCGGAGTGAGGGTTCCTTAATCTGTTGTCCAGAGGGTTCCCGTTGATCCTCCTGGGTGTGGTGTGCGCACCCGTGGCGAACCCCTCTGTGTGTAACGGGAACTGTCGCCGTCCCGCCGGTTGCCTGAAAGCAGATACCGGCGCCGAGGGCGTGTCCCGCGTTTCATCCTGGCGGATCGTGGCTGTACGGGGGGGACGTCGTGGTGGCGGAGGAATACAACCTGAAGCTGGATGACAGGCCGAGCCATCCGTTCCGCGGTCTCGAACCTGTCACGATCTCCGGTAGGCCGAGCGGTCTCACGTACCACCATATAGTGCCGTACAGCAAGCTCAGGGACTTCTGGAACAAGCTCGTCGAGAACGGTGACATCAAGAGGTGTAAATTTCTCCCACCCCTCCGGGACATGATCAGCGAAAAAACCTATGTCAACATCCTGAGCCCCGACGGGAGGCGCAGCGACGCCGAGATGCAGGCAGTCAAGGACCTGGTCTCGGATATATACATGGGTAGGGTTTCCCATGGTTCGAGCAGGTTGCGTCCCGAAGGATGGGACAATCTCGTGGGCATCTACGCCTGGCTTCCTGGAAACCTCTTCGTGGGCCCCACGGACCGATGCGACGACCCCAAGGACAAAATTGACGACGCAGCTTTCCGAACAAAGGGCGCCAGGCAGGTGCGCCGCAGAATTCTTTCCGAATCCTACGAAGAGATTCTGGCCTACCTGAAAGGCACGACAGCCCGAAAGTCGAAATTCGCTTCGGAGGCGCTGTACAAGGTGGTCAGATACCCGAAGCTCCAAGATTTCGACCTCAGGGACTGGACCTGGATCGACGGTGAGAGAGGGCCGCAGGTCAAGGGGTAGGGGTGAGTGGGCGGGTGTGACGCCGTCCGCTGGTCCCGGTGCGGTGATGGACGCGCCCCGTGCCGGCCGGGAAGCGTCCCGCCGTGGTTGTCGAACGTGCCCGGAAGTGAATGGCCGTGATCCGAGGGAGGGGTTCAGTGGATCTCGATGCCCTGAAAACGCATCTCCTGAGCCTGGGTGATCCACCGACACTGCGGGCCGCGGACACCGCGCTCCCCGCGCAGCTGCGCGCCATGCTGGCCACCTTCCCGGACGGGGTCTGCCAGGGTGGCGCGGGCACCGGGCGACCGGAGGTGGACGCCGGGCGGACGACACTCTCGCTCTCGCTCACCTGGGCGTCGCCGGCCTGGCCCGGCGGCGCCGCCGTGACCATGGCGGTGACGGGCGTGTCGGTGACCGTGACGAGCCAGGGCCTGGTCACCCTCACGCTCGGCGGCACGTTCGACACGGTGGAGGTCGCCTCGACGGTCACCGCGGACGACCTCGGGCGGCTGACCGCCGCCGTGCGGCCGGTGCGTCCCGGCGCCTTCGCCGCCGAGCTGGAGAAGCTCGGCAGGCGCCTCGGCGGTGACACCGCCTGGCAGGAGGCGGCGGACGGGCTGCGCGCGTTCGACTTCAACCCCGCGGATATCGCCGGCTTTGACTATCGCCTCGTCGAGGAGGCGGGTGCCGAACCGGTCGCCTATGAGATGGACGCCATGGCGATCGTGGCCTCGCTCACCATCCGGGCGCTGCCCCTCGATGTCGCCGTGTGGTTTCCCCATCTGGCCCTCACCGGCACGCTGACGGAGGCGCGACCGATCTCTGTCCGGTCCCTGCTGGAGTCGTTCGGCATACCCGGCGATGAGGTGCCCGAGGCCTGCGCCGTCAGTGAGCTGTCGTTCGCCGCCGTCCTCGGGGAGGAGTATCTCCTTCGGATGACGGCCACGGGTGACTGGCCGATCATCGGCTCCCTCGTGATCCGATCCCTGTCTCTTTACGTCTACTACGGGGACGGTGCGGGATTCGCGGCCCGGGTCGGGGGCACGGTGTCGATCGGCTCCGCGCTGAGCATCGACATCTCGGCCGGGAAGGCCGGCGGCGCGCAGGGCGGCTGGGCGTTCAGTGGCGGCCTCACGGCGGACACGACCCTCGGCATGGCGGAGGTGATCGACGCACTCGGGCTGACCGACGTGCCCGGGCCGGTCAGGTCCCTCGAACTCACCACCCTGACGCTCTCGTACACCACCGGTTCGACCGCCCTCGACTTCGTCTGCGAAGGTGACATGACCATCGCGGACGGGGTCACGGCCACGCTCCGCGTGACGGTCACCCGCGACGGCTCGGATACGCGCTACGGCGGAATGCTCGACGTCGACGGCTTCGCCTTCGAGGTCGACTTCGACGAGGAGAAATCCGGCGCGGACATCCTTGTCGCCACGTATCGCGGTGCCGCGGAGGGCACCGAGATCGTTCTGCGGGACTGGGTCGCGCATTTCTCCGCCGACCTGGCGGCCGACGTTCCCGACAGCCTGCGGATCGGGCTGAAGGACGCCAAGTTCGTGCGGGTGAAACCCGCGGGCGGCCCGGCCCGGTTCTGTGTCGGTGTGGACCTCTCGGCGGGTTTCGACCTTTCCCAGCTTCCGCTCGTCGGCGGGTTCCTGTCGACGTTCGGGACGGTGAGTGTGGAGAACCTGCAGGTCCTCTACAGCTCCGGAGCCTTCGACGCCCAGACTGTCGCCTCGGTCAACCGGCTGCTCGGGCCGGCCAAGGTGGTGGCCCTCCCGCAGGCCGGGCTGGCGGCGGGCGTCGCCGCGCTGGCCGAACTGCGGATCGGGAAGGAGTCCACGTCGGTCGCTCTCGGCGTGCCACCCTCGAACGCCGGCGGCGGCGAGCTCCCCAGCAAACCCCAAACCTCCAGCACCCCGAGCACGTCCAGCGCCCCCGCTCCGTCCGGTGCCCCCGACCCGTCCGCTACGCCTGACACCTCCGGGACGGGTGCCTCCAGCGTCCACTGGGTGTCGGTGCAGAAGCAGCTCGGCATCGTCCACGTCGACCGGGTCGGGGTGATGTACCAGCACAACGTGCTGCTGTTCGCGCTGGACGCGTCGGTCGCCCTCGGCCCGCTGGCCCTCTCGCTCGACGGCCTGGCGGTCGGCTCCCGGCTGGACAGGTTCGCGCCGACGTTCCGCCTCGACGGCCTCGGGATCGGCTACAGCGCCGCTCCGGTGGAGATCTCCGGCGCGCTGTTGCACCTGCCCGACGACCAGCTTCCCGACACGGTGGCGTTCCAGTACGACGGCACGGCCACGGTCGGCCTGCAGAGCTTCTCGCTGGCGGGTCTCGGTTCGTACGCGCAGCTGAAGGACGGCGCGCCCTCGCTGTTCGTCTTCGCCCAGCTGGAGGCGCCGCTGGGCGGGCCGCCGCCGGTCATCGTCACCGGGCTGATGGCCGGGTTCGGCTTCAACCGGGAGCTGACGCTGCCGACTCCCAGGGAGGTCTCCGGTTTCCCGCTGCTGAGCCTGCACAAGCAGGGGCCGAACTCCGGGCACAAGCCCTCCCACGTGCTCGACGTCCTGGAAGGGCGTGAGCCGGCCGTGGCCGGCAGCCAGCCGCGGCGGTGGATCGCCCCCCGCGAAGGCTCGTACTGGCTGGCCCTCGGGGTGGAGTTCACCGTGGCCGAGGTGGTGAACGCCAAGGTGCTGCTGGCCGCGGAGATCGGCGCGGAGCTGGCGCTGGCCGTGCTGGGCCTCGCGACGATCCAGCTGCCGCTGCCCACCGAGTCCGCCACCACCACCTACGTCTACGCGGAGCTGGGCGTGGAGGCCGTCATCCGGCCCACCCAGGGCAGCGCCGAGATCGCCGCGCAGCTCTCCCCGGCCTCGTACGTGCTGACGCCCGCCTGCCACCTCACCGGCGGGTTCGCCGCGGCGACCTGGTTCGGGAACAACCCGCACGCCGGGCAGTTCGTCGTCACCCTCGGCGGCTACCACCCCGCGTTCCGCCGGCCCTCCTACTATCCCGACGCGCCGCGGCTGGGGATCGACTGGGCGGTCAGCGGCAGCGTGTCGATCAAGGCCCAGGCGTATCTGGCCGTCACGCCGTCATGCGCGATGGCGGGCGCGCGGCTGGAGGTCCTCTTCCACGAGGGCCCCATCCGGGCCTGGTTCACGGCGCAGGCCGACGTGCTGCTGTCCTGGCGGCCGTTCTTCTTCGACGCGCGCATCTCGGTGAGCATCGGCGCGTCCGGCAGCATCAACCTGGGGATCCTGCACGTCACGATCAGCGGTTCGATCGGCGCGACCCTGCACCTGTGGGGGCCGCCGACCGGCGGTTCGGTCACCGCGCACTTCCCCCTCATCGACGTGACCGTCAGCTTCGGCGGCTCCCGCGGGGGAGCCGAGACCGAGGCACTGGGGTGGGACGTGTTCGCCAGCATGCTCCCGAAGCCGGCGGACGTCGTCACCGTCGCGCCGGTCTCCGGCGTCGACAGCGCCGTGGCGGACACCGCACCCAACCCCGGTGGCAGCGGCAAGGTGTGGCAGGCGCGGGCCCGGGACCTGCGCCTGTTCACCCAGTCCGCGGTGCCGGCCAGCCACCTGCGGACGGGCGACGCGCCCCTGGCCTCGTCCGAACCCGGGGACGGCCCCCTGGTCGACGTGCGTCCCATGGACCGCGTCGGCCTGGTCGGTGAGCACCGGCTGAGACTCTTCTACGAGGACAGGCCCGCGTCGACGGACGGCTGGACGCTCACCGCCCGCACCCGGGGCGTGCCCGCGTCGCTGTGGGGTGCCCCGCCGACCCCGTTCAGCCACACGCCGTCGCGACCCAGCGCCGAGGTGCTGCCGGACCGGCCGGTCGGCTTCGACGTCCAGGCGCCCCGGCCCGAGCTGGCCGCCTCGCGCGGGGTCTTCCCGCTCAGTGAGTACAGCGAGGACGAGCTGCCGCCCGGTCTGTCGCCGCTGCCCCGGGAGCCGGCCGCCAACCACGACTTCGTCGGCGTACCCGACCCGTCCTGCGTGGATCTGCTCGGGCGCCTCGACCGTGGCGACGCGAGGAGCGGGCGCGACCAGATGTACGCCGCCCTGGCCGACGCCAAACTGCTCACCGACCTCGGCGACAGCGCCCTGGCGGGCCTGGCGGCGGGCGCGGCCCACTTCTACAGCGAGGCGCCGATGGTCCAGAGCGCGCAGGAAGCGGGGAGCCGCGGATGAGCCCGAGCCCGCCGCACCCCGCCCGCGACACGATCCCCCCGGGGGACCTCGAGCTGCACGACCACTACCTGCCCGCACTGCCCGCCGGCGACTACCGGATCGAGGCCACCCACACCCTGCGCGCCGGGCCGCACGACGGCGCACAGGTCGTCGGCGGGCCGTTCACAGCCGTGCAGAGGTTCACCGTCCGCGGCCCGCAGGTGCGGATCGACGCCGACGCGGTGGTCGCCAGGCAGCCTCCCGACGCCGCCAGCGGCAGGTTCGCCGAGGTCCTGCCGCACGTGGTGCTCGGCGATCCCATGCTGCCGTGGGAACGTCCGCTGGGCGGGGCCTCGCGCGACACCCCGTGGCTGGCACTGCTGGTGCTCACCGACGATCAGCTCGTCGGCGGCATCACCACCCCGACCCGCACCATCTCCGCCACTGTGGCGGAGTTCCTGGCCCACGACGCCGCCGTGCTCAAGCCCGCGCTGACCGTGGAGTCCGACATCGGGCCCGGCGACCCGTGCGTGTACATCCAGGTCGCGGCGGCCGAGTTCCACGCCGTGGCGCCCCGGCTGGGGGAGCTGCGCTTCCTCGCCCACTGCCGCGGTGCCAACACCGGGGACCGGCCCATCCTGGGCCTCCAGGAGGACGGGCTGTTCTCCGTCATCGTCGCCAACCGCTTCCCGACCGCCGCCCCGCCCGGCTCCGATCCCGGGACAGGTACGAAGGACCCCGCGACCGGCACGAAGAACATCGTGCATCTCGTCTCCCTGGAGGGCCACGAGCGGATCCTCGCGGACACCCCTGACTTCCAGGGCCGCTCCTCGGTGGCGCTGCTGTCCCTGTGCAGCTGGTCGTTCCAGGCCCAGCCCGACCGCGAGGCGGACTTCGCCGACCTCGCCGAAGGACTCACCTGGACCCCCTCCGGCACCCGGGCCGGGCGCGACGACATGTGGCTGCGCCTGCCCGGCCCGCCCGGGCAGACCGACACCGCCGCGCGGCGACACGTGGCCCGGCGGATCGACGACGGGTACCTGCCGTTGCCCTACCTGACCCGCTCGGGCGAGGCCACCTACGGCTGGTACCGAGGGCCGCTCACCCCCGTGCTGCCCGCGGCCACCGACCGGGCGGCGCAGGCCACCACCGCCGACGCTCTCATCGCCTACGACCCGGCCTGGGGCAGCTTCGACCTGTCGCTGGCCGCCGCGTTCGATACCGGCCGGGCCCTCGCCCTCGCCGACGCCCCCTTCGCCCAGCACCTGCTCGCGTTCAAACAGGCCACCCGGCACCTGGTGGACACCCTGCACCACCGGGCCACCAGCGTCCACCTGCAGCGGGACGGCAGCGGGCGCACGCGGCCGGGGACGGCGCGCGCGGCGTTCGGCGCGCTGCTCGACGGCCACCTGCTCACCGCCCTCGGCACGCCACCGGGCCGGCCCCGCGCCGCGTGGTCCCCGCCGACACCCGCCGCGCCGTCCGCCGACCCGGCCGGCGGGCTCGAGGCCGTGCTGCGATCCGACGCCACTTGGGCCGCCCTCGCCACGGCGATGGACGCCGACGACGGCCTCGGGGAACACCTCACCCGGGTCGCGGACTGGCTCGGGCGGCTCCTGCTGCTCCACCCCGTGCCGTTCACCCACCTGGTGCCCGACGAACGGATACTGCCGCGGGAGTCGCTGCGTTTCTTCCACCTCGACCCCAGCTGGCTGGACGCCCTGCTCTCCGGTGCCCTCAGCATCGGCGCGCAGTCCAGTCGGGACACCCTCCAGGACCAGGTCGTCGCCGCGACCATCCGGGCCGCGGCGGCGGAGAAGGCGGCCGGGTACCGCGCGACGCAGCGCGGCACCGCGACGGACTCCTCGCCAGAGGACCCCACGCCGGAGGGCACCGCACCTGGTGCCGCCGCGTCCGGCGGCGACGCCGTTCTCGGGCCGGTCTCCGGTCTGCTGCTGCGCTCGGCGCTCGTCTCCGGCTGGCCGAACCTGGCCGTGCGCGCCCTGGACGAGGCCGGTGAGCTCCTGCCCGTCCTGCGGATGGACCACCTCTCGCCCACCGTGCTGCTGTGCCTGTTCGAGGGTCTGCCCGCGGCCGTCGAGCTCAGGGAGCCCCAGGAGGGCTTCCGGTTCGGCGTCGAGGACCACGGCCTGATCCCGCTGCGGAACCTGCTGGTCCCGCCCCCCGCGTCCGGGGGCCGCCCGCTCGGCGAGCAGATCGGCCCCGACGTCACCTTCCCCGTCCTGGACCATGTCAGGGCCGGTGCCGGCGGCCCGATCCTGGACCTCGGTTCGCTCATCCCCGCGCTGACGGCGGCTCTGGACGCCGCGCACGGCACCGCCGTCGGCCCCATCGGCCCCGCCGACCTGGCCCTGCAGATGGTCAAGGTCCCCGAGGCCATCCGCTTCACCGGCCCGAACGGAGACCGAGGTTGACCGCCCGCCCCGCGCTCGTCGTCCCCGTCGACCTCGACGTCCTCGTGGTCAACCGGGCTCTCCAGGGCCGCGACGCGTTCCGCAGCTGGCAGCACACCTACCTGGCGCTGGACGACTACCTGAGCCCGGAGCCGGACGGGGGAGACCGCCAGAGCAACGACCCGGTGCACAGCCACACCGGCGTCCACCTGCACTGGACCCTGCCCAGGGGGCTGCGCCACGGCGTGCAGGACCCGGCGACCGGTGAGATCGGCTACCCGCTGGTGCCCAACCGCTGGCTGGTGATCCGCTTCAGCGGCACCGGCACCCGCCTCGCCAGGGCATGGGTGATCGAAAGCGACTGCCCGTACAGCCCGCGGGCGCAGGACGACGGACACGACCTCGTGCGCTCCAGCCCCTACCTGGTCGACGCCACCACCCTGCGCGCCTGGCAGGCCAGCCCGGACCCCTACCGCAACACCATGGACCCCGACGTCGGGCAGGTCCAGATCGGGCTCGCCTTCGGGCACACCGACACCCCGTGGACGGAACGCGCCGGCCGGGACCCCCTTTTCGTCACCGCCATGGCCACCGGGAACCCGTACTTCACCACCTACACCCCGCACAACACCAACGTCTTCTCCTTCCTCGACGACCTCTCCGACATCACGTCGGCCACCGCCCTGGGCTACCGGGTCATCGGCTGGTACTCCGATCCGGACGCCGACGTCCTCGCGTCCCGCCCGCCCGGCACCTCCTACGCCGACCAGCTCGCGCACCTCGGCTGGCAGGATCCCCGCCTGACCGGCGAGGCCGGTCACGACGCCGCGGTCAGCCCGATCACCCGCAGCCTGTACGCCGGTACGGCCCTGACCGTCGGCTGGGATCCCGCCGCGAGCGCGGCGCCCGTCCCGGACCCGCTGGACACGATCCAGGACAACGGCGCGCTGAGCGTCGCCCTGGGCAACACCACCGAGGACGCCTTCACCGCCCTCGCCGGCCAGGCGCTGCACGCGACCGGCGCCGCGCCCGCCGCCGCCGACGTGGCGCTGCTGCGTGCGTTCCTGCACGACCTGCTCGCCGTCGCCGAGGAGAAGGGCGGCGACGAGCGGGTACGCCGCCACGTCCACGACGCCTCGTTCGCCGCGTCGACCGGCGGCCATCGTTGGACGGTCACACCGCCCCCCGCTGACACCCCGTCCGATGGCGGCCCGTCCACCGGCAGCCCGTCCGCCGAGGCCGCGGCGCCGCGCCCCTTCGTCCCGCCGGCCTGGCTGGCCACGCTCAACGACGATCAGCGTCAGCTCGACGAGCGGCTCGGCGAGCTGCGGGACCTCCAGTGGCGGCTCAACGCCCTGTGGCTGAAGAACGGGATCGCAGGGGCGTCGATGTTCCCGCCCGACGACGTCCCCGACCAGGACCTGATGATGCAGGAGCTCGACGCCGAGCGGGAGGGATCCCTCGCCCACACCGTGGGCGTCCGAACCGCCCAGGTGCGAGAACTGGCCGCGAAGGTCCCCCAGCCCGACCACACCCGGCCCCACGCCAGCGCCCATGACGCGTTCCTCGCCGGGGTCGGCGCCTTCGCCGCGGCGAAGGGGCTGGGCGGGGGAGCCGAGCTCAAGGCCGTCCCGCGCCCCCCGTACGCGCAGAGCAACAACCCCGTGGTGAGCCTGTCGGGGATACTGCCCCCGGCCGACGCGACCGTCCCCGATCAACCCGTCCCCGTACGGCCACTCACCGACGACGGCGCCGCGCTGATCAGCGCCGTCACGGTCGCGGGCACGACGATCACCGCGGTACCCGGCCGCGGCCCGGTGCCCGCCGTCGCGGGTCTCGACGCCTTCCCGCCCGAGGTGCCCGGGCTGCTCGCGGAGTACTTCCTGCTCGATCCCGGCAACGCCGCCGCGCTGGCCGCCGCCGGCGGCCTGCCGGCGGAGCAGGTCAGGGCCGTCCTGAGCGCCCACCCACCCGCCGCCTACACCGGCACCCTCCCGGAGCTGGGTCTGGAACCCTGGACCCAGCCCTGGGAGCCGCTGTTCATGGAGTGGAAGATCTCCTACCGGCACATCCCCCACACCGTGGGCGCGCGGCGCTGCTGGACCTTCGACGGCACCGACTACCGCTTCACCCCGGAGGGCGTCGACATCCCCCTGGACAGGGTCACCGTCACGGGTGTCTCCGCGCTCGGCCCGCACCCCCGGTCCCTGTTCGCCGCCAGGATGAAGGAGTACGTCGCCCAGCACGGCACCGACGACCAGCGTGACCAGCTCGACGCCTGGCTCACCGCGATCGGCGACTGGGGGCTGCTCGCCCAGGAACTCACCGGCTTCAACGATCGCCTGGCCGCCCGCGACCTGCGCGCCTTCCGCCGCCCCACGACCGACGACACCGACTTTCCCGCCGTCGCCGACCTCGTCGGCTACCCGGACGCCGCCACCGAGGACGGCCTGCCCGCGCGTTACCGCGGCCGGGTCAGCAGCTTCCCGTACCTGCCCGGCAGCGCCAGCGCCCCCTTCCACGAGACCCGGCAGGGGCAGATCTGCGTCGAGGAGCTCTTCCTCTACGACAAGTTCGGCCGAGTCCTGGACGTCGTCAGCGGCGACACCCAGAGCGGTGGCCTGCACGACTACCGCAACTTCCCGCTCACCGTCGACACCGCCCTCGCGGTCGGGACCTCTCTGACGCCCGCGATCGCCTCCGTCGCCCAGCTACCCCCGCGCCCTCTGCAACCCGCCCGGCTCGACTTCGACCTCCTGGACGCCCGGACCGGCACGCGCGTCGTCGGCACCGCGGCCGACCCCAGCCCCATCAGCGGCTGGATCCTCCCCAACCACCTCGACCACAGCCTGCTGCTCTACGACCCGGCGGGGCTCCTGCTCGGCACCTACCGGCTGCTCACCGGAGCCGACGGCCGGCGCACCGGCCAGTGGGAGCCCCCGCCCGGCAGCGCCATCACCACCCCGGACCAGCTCGCCGCCCACGCCCCCGAGATCGCGGCCCTCATCGGTTCCCCGAAGCTCGCCGCGGAGGCGAACTTCACGGCCTTCCTCGACGTCATCGACTCCACCCTGTGGACCACCGACCCGCTCGGCCGGCGCGCCGACCAGAACCTGTCCCTCCTCCTCGGGCGCCCGCTGGCCCTCGTCCCCGCGCAGCTCCGGCTGACCCTCGAGGGACCCCCCATCCGCGACACCGGCTGGGCCGCCACGCTCGACCCGCCGCCGCCGGCCTTCACCGGCGACCGGTTCGAGATCCGCCTCGGCGACGTGGCCGCCCGCGACGACGGCCTCATCGGCTACTTCGCCACCGACCCGCACGGGGCCTACGACTACGACTGTTTCCACAGCGTCACCGCTCCCGACGACGAGCAGGACTACGCCACCCAGATCGGGCCGCCCGGCGCCGCGGGCACCGTGCCTGCCGGAACCGTGCCTGCTGGAACCGTGCCTGCCGGAAACTACGTCCCGCTGACGTTCGGCGACCCGGCGCCCACCCGGCTGCTCCTGCTCCTCGATCCGCGGGCCCCCGTGCACGCCACCAGCGGCATCACCCCCACCGCCACTGTCACCGTCCCGCCCCGGCACACCGACGACGCGCTGCGTCACCTGCAGGCGCTCTTCCGTTTCGGCCCCGTCCTCACCACCGAACACGCTCCGACCAGCCAGCCCGACCCCGACCGCGACCACGACCACGGCTCCGACCACGACTCCGAGGCCGGGACCCTCGCCTTCCCCCGGCCGGCCGAGAAGAACGGCTCGTGGTCCTGGCTGCGCCCGGCGCCCGGCGAGGCTCCCTGGGTGCCGTACGCGCTGATCCCGGCACCGCTGGAGGCGCGGTTCCCGGACAGCCCCGTTCTTCTCGAGGACGGCCTGCTCCGCTTCCTCGCCGACCCGGAGCAGTAACCACGTTCCCTCCCCGACGCACGTCAGGACACCGCAGTAAGGACCCGCACGCCAGGAGGATTCGCAATGGCCGCAAACCCTCTGTTCGACTACCTACCCGCCACCAGTCCGTCACCGCTCGAGGCGGGCGGTGACCCGGAGAAGGGCACCAAGGCCCGCATCAACATCTCCGTTGACCATGGCGACCAGAACATCTACGCCGACAGGATCGCGATCTCGGTGCCGGTCAACCCGCAGAGCGGCACCGCGTACTTCACCGAGAATCCGCGCATCGCGGTGAACGACGACAGATGGAAGCCGGTGTCGCTGGCGGCGAACACCGAGCAGGAGCTTACCGAGCATCATCAGCTCACCTTCCACAACGCCAACCCCAACGATCCGGTCACCTACCCCCTGGCCTTCAGCATCAGCGGCCTGATCGCCACCGCCACCGGTGACCCGCTCCTCGTGCAGATCGTCGAATCCTCCAACACGCAACCGCAGAAATTCACCCGCAAGAATCCGCGGACCCTGACCCTGCCCGTCATCGAGCCCATCTTCTACCTGCGCAACTTTCTGGCCCGCAGCACGGACAGGCCGACCGTCCCCAGGACGAGGATCGACGCCGGCGAGTCCCTCCAGCTCTCCTGGGAGAGCAACGGCTCCTACTTCTGGCTGTACGACGGCAGCAACGCGGCCCCCGTGTTCGAGGGAACCGGCACCTCGTGGTCCGCCCCGTCGGGCACGATCCTGCGCGACACCACCTTCATCGTGAAGGCGTCCGCCGTCGACGGCGGACAGCAGGCCGCGGAAGGCTTCGAATCGGTCGAGCAGTACGCCAACCTCACCATCGCCGTCAACAACCCCACCCTGACCGGACTGACCGTCTCCGGCCCGGTCACCGCCACGTCCACCCTGACCGTCTCCGGCTCGGTCACCGCCGAGTCCACGCTCGACGTGTACCGGTCGCTGTCCGCCCACAACGACGCGACGGTCCAGGAGGAGCTGACGGTCTCGGGCAATCTCACCGCCCGGTCCCGGCTCGACGTGAACGGGCTGCTGAACGCCAACGACGATCTGACGGTCGGGAGCAAGCTGAGCACGCAGGGCATCAACGGCGCACGGTTCGGGGAGGACATCGACGTCGGCGAAAAGATCAGCACCTATGGTCACAACGGACTGAAGGTGCTGCGCGACCTTTCGGTCGATGGCGGCGCCGAATTCGTCGGGAGCGAAAAAATCGTGCGTATCCGTGAGCTGCGGGGGCCCTACGGCGAGGATCTGACCATCAACAGCACCGTCCGGGTGCTGGAACAGTGCGGGTTCACCATCGCCGGCAGCACGGTCCTGCGCGACGGGGACCACATTGGCCTGCAGAACAGGCAGAAGGACGGCTGGCTCTACGCGGCCGCCTACAACCACGACGGCGACCGCGGCTATATCTTCAGGTGGAATCCCGGTAACCGGGTGGGTGGGGACAGCTGGCGGGTGACCCGCGACTGACCGGGCGTTTCGTCTCCCGCCCTGTTCGGAACCGGTCCGGATCAGAACTGGCCGGGTCA
>NZ_CASGGV010000178.1:0-1013 GCF_949319125.1 Frankia sp. Hr75.2
CGGATACACCTTCGACAACGTCGGATGCACCATCCCCCGCGCCACCAGACGGTTCGCCTCCCACGCCTCCCGGTAGTTCGCGAAATGCGACCCGATGATGCTCTTGAGGTTCATCCACAGGTACCGGTTGTCGTATTCGTGCACGAACCCGCTCGTCGACGCGCACGTCACCACCGTCCCGCCGCGACGTGCCACGAACACCGACGCCCCGAACGTCTCCCGCCCCGGATGCTCGAACACGATGTCCGGATCCTCCCCACCGGTCAGCTCCCGGATCCGCCGCCCGAGGCGCTTCCACTCCCGCGGGTCCTGCGTCCGCTCGTCCGACCAGAACCGGTACCCCTCCGCCGCCCGGTCGATCACCAGCTCCGCGCCCATCGCCCGGCAGATCGCCGCCTTCTCCGCCGAGGACACCACACACACCGGAATCGCCCCGCCGCGCAGCACCATCTGCGTGGCGTAGGACCCCAGTCCTCCTGATGCTCCCCAGATCAGTACGACGTCGCCCTGCTTCATCCCCGCCCCGTTACGCGACACCAGCTGCCGGTACGCCGTCGAGTTCACCAACCCCGGCGCCGCCGCCTCCTCCCAACTCAAATGCCCCGGCTTCGGCATCAACTGGTTCGCCTTCACCAACGCCAGCTCCGCAAGACCACCGAAATTCGTCTCGAACCCCCAGATCCGCTGCTCCGGATCCAGCATCGTGTCGTTGTGACCCTCGGGACGCTCCAACTCCACCGACAGACAGTGCGCCACCACCTCATCCCCCGGGTGCCACGCATGCACCCCCGGCCCGGTCCGCAGCACCACCCCCGCCAGATCCGACCCCACCACGTGGTAGGGCTGGTCATGTTTGCTCGCCAGCGGAGACGTCCGTCCGTACCGCTCCAGGAACCCGAACGTCGACAACGGCTCGAAAATCGACGTCCACACCGTGTTGTAGTTCACCGACGACGCCATCACCGCCACCAACGCCTCACCCGGCCCCAACTCCGGCGTCGCCACCTCATCCA
>NZ_CASGGV010000179.1:0-998 GCF_949319125.1 Frankia sp. Hr75.2
GTCACCGATTTCCGCGCACCGCTGCAGATCGTCGACCGGCCCGTTCCCACACCGGGGCCCGGCCAGGTCCTGGTCCGGATCGAGGCCAGCGGCCTGTGCCACACCGACATCCACGCCGCCCACGGCGACTGGCCGGTCAAGCCCACTCCGCCGTTCGTCCCCGGGCATGAAGGAGTGGGAGTCGTCGAAGTCCTCGGTGCCGGGGTGACCGGGCGTGCCGTCGGCGACCGGGTCGCGATCCCGTGGCTGGGCTATGCCTGCGGCCGGTGCCGCTACTGCATCGGCGGCTGGGAGACGCTGTGCGAGGGCCAGCGCAACAGCGGCTACACGGTGGACGGCGCGTTCGCCGAGTACGCCGTCGCCGACGCGGACTACGCCGTGCCGGTCCCGGCGGGCGTCTCCTCCTTCGACGCCGCGCCGCTGACCTGCGCCGGGGTGACCACCTACAAGGCCATCAAGGTCGCCGGTGTCGTCCCGGCCGAGACCGTCGCGGTGTTCGGCATCGGCGGGTTGGGCCACCTTGCGCTGCAGTACGCCCGCATCGCCGGTGGTTTCGTCGTCGGGGTCGACGTCACGGAGCCGAAGCTGGCCCTGGCCACCGAGCTCGGCGCCGACCACGTGGTGAACGCGCGGTCCACCGACCCGGTCGAGGCCATCCAGAAGCTCGGCGGTGCTGATGTCGCGGTGGCTCTCGCCGCATCCCCGCGGGCGTTCGAGCAGGCGTTCGCCTCGCTGCGTCGCGGCGGACGGCTGGTCTGTGTCGCGCTGCCCGCCGACGGCACGATGTCCATCCCGATCTTCGACCTCGTGCTGAAGGGCATCAGTGTCCGCGGGTCAATCGTCGGCACCCGCAATGACCTCGCCGAGGTCTTCCGGCTGCACGCGGCCGGACGGACGAGGGTGATCGCCGCCCGGCGGAAGCTCGACGACGTCAACGCCTGCATGGACGAGGTTCTGGCCAGCGAGGTCCCGGCCCGGCTGGTGTTCGAGTTCTGACC
>NZ_CASGGV010000180.1:0-981 GCF_949319125.1 Frankia sp. Hr75.2
GTGTTTCCTGGTCAGGGTGTTCAGTGGGTGGGTATGGGGGCTGCTTTGCTGGGGGGGTCGTCGAGGTTTTCGCGGGTTTTTGGGGAGGTGGTTGAGGAGTCTTCTGCTGTGTTGGCTGGTCTGGTGGACTGGTCGTTGTTGGATGTGTTGGGGGGTGTGGGTTCTGAGGGTTCTTTGGGGCGGGTGGATGTGGTGCAGCCGGCTTCTTTTGTGATGGGTGCTGGTCTGGTGCGGGTGTGGGGGGAGTTGGGGGTGGTTCCGGCTGCGGTGGTGGGTCATTCGCAGGGGGAGGTGGTGGCGGCGTATGCGGCGGGGGTGTTGTCGTTGGAGGATGCGGTGCGGGTGGTGGTGGGTCGTAGTCGGGTGGTGGGGGAGCGGCTTGCTGGGCGGGGTGGGATGGCGTCGGTGGGGTTGTCGGTGGATGAGGTGGAGTCTGTTCTTGTTCGGTGGGGTGGTCGGGTGGTGGTGGCGGCGGTGAATGGTCCGTTGTCGACGGTGGTGGCGGGTGATGTGGTGGCTTTGGATGAGGTGGTGGGTTTGTGGGAGCGGGCTGGGATGTGGGTGCGGAGGGTGGCGGTGGATTATGCGTCGCATTCGCCGCAGGTGGATGAGGTGGAGGAGGAGCTGGCGGGCTGGTTGGTGGGGGTGCGGTCGAGGGTTCCGGAGGTGCCGTTTTTTTCGACGGTGGAGGGTCGGTGGATTGTGGGTGCGGGGGAGCTTGAGGGGGGTTACTGGTTTCGAAATCTGAGGTCGCGGGTGCGTTTTGCGGAGGCGGTGGGTGTGCTGGCTGGTGAGGGTTTTCGGTCGTTTGTGGAGGTGGGGGCGCATCCTGTGTTGGTGGGTGCGGTGGGGGATGTGCTGGCGGGTGTGGGGGTCTCGGATGGTGTGGTGGTGGGGTCGTTGCGGCGGGGTGAGGGTGGTGTGGCGCGGGTGTTGCGGTCGGCGGGGGAGTTGTGGGTGCGGGGCGTGCCAGTCGACTGG
>NZ_CASGGV010000181.1:0-980 GCF_949319125.1 Frankia sp. Hr75.2
CACATCGAGGAGCTGGCGGCGGCACTGGCGGCCGGCCACACCCTCACTGCGGCGATCCGGGTGCAGGCGATGCTGGCCGTGCGGCGTGCCTACGTCGAGCGGGTCGCCGAGCTGGACGCGGCGTACGCGGCGCGAAAGGCGGGCACCCGATGACCTCCCAGGACGTGCACCGCGCCGGCCTGGCGGTCCGGGCCCTGCTCGACGCGGACGGGCCCTACGGGGACGGCGCGGCGGCAGTCATCGACGTGATGATCGCGCACATGGAGTCCCCGGGCGGCGACTCCGAGGCCGAGCGTCTACATCAGGCGTTCCTGGCCACCCTCGACGACCGGACGGCGCCGTTCACCACCGGTGTGGCCGATGCCCTCGGCGTGGTCGTCGAACTGATCGCGGCCGTCCGTGCCGAGCGTCCCAAGCGGGGTGCGGCATGACCTCGACACCGAGCCCGGACGTCCGGCGGCGCCTGTACGCGGCGTGGAACCACACGTGCGCCTACTGCGGCGGGCGCGCTGACCACCTCGACCACGTGATCCCGAAGTCCCGGGGCGGCGCGAACAACGCGGACAACCGCCTCCCCGCGTGCCAGATGTGCGGGCAGGCCAAGGGCGCGCGGTCGCTGGCCGAGTGGCTGGCCGACATCGCCACCACGGGCAGCCGGTCGGCACGGCCGGGGGCACCTCGGACCGCGGCCTGACCGTTCACCAGGGCCCGCCCGGCACACCAGCCGGGCGGGCTCTTTGCTGTCCTCGCGGCTGTCCTCGCGGCCCTCGAGCGCCTCGCGGGGGGCGCGAGTGATCCACACCCTGTGCGGCAAGGACTCTCGCGGCCTCGCGGGCCCGTGGGGGAGGCGGCTGGGGGAGTCGCTCTGGGCCCGTTTCAGGGGTACGCAGTGGGTGCGTAGCCTTGCCTCCCCGCCTCCCCCGACGGCCGCCATCGGCTGCACCGCAGGGCCTGCCGGCCGGGGGAGGCGATGGGGGAGA
>NZ_CASGGV010000182.1:0-978 GCF_949319125.1 Frankia sp. Hr75.2
TACTACATGAAACGGGCCGCCGTCGCGATGATCGGTCTCGGCGCCAACCCCGCGGAGGAAGCCGTTTACCCACTGCTGCTCACTGACGCGGACGGCGACCCGCTCGACGGATCCGTCGACTACGTGCTCCGCTTCGAGCGCGACGAGCTCCCTCCGGTCTCCGCGTTCTGGTCGATCACGATGTACGACGAACACGGCTTCCAGGTGGCCAACCGGCTCAACCGGTTCGCCCTCGGAGACAGGGATCCGCTGACGTACAACGCTGACGGATCGCTCGATCTCCATATCCAGCATGCGTCCCCCGGATCCGCTCGGGAATCGAACTGGCTGCCGGCCCCGCTCGGCCCGCTGGGTGTCACGATGCGGCTCTACGAACCCGACCCCGCGGTCCTGTGCGGAGCATGGTCACCGCCTGCGGTACGGAAGGCCGCGAGCCGCCCCGGCTGACAGCTCCCCGGCGGATCCCACCGACGGGCCGAAGGTCCGGCTTCCCAGACTTCGGCCCCCGGCAGGATCGTTGTCGTGACGGATCTGCGCGCCCATGTTCTCGCCCGCCTGGATCAGCTCGAACAGACCGCTCGCGATGTTCCCGGGGCGTCCATCTGGAACGCCCGCCAGGTCGCCGGCATGACCGGGGTCGCGCCCGCGGTCGCCGAGCACATCGCCCAGTGGAGCCCGGCCCGCATCCTCCCCTGGACCAGCGGCGCCCGCGAGCTCACCGAGCTGCACCACGACGTCGACGGGAAGTGCGCTGTCTGCCTCGACGTATATCCCTGCCCGACCTTGTCCGTTGTGGCCCGAACCCTCGGCATCACCCCGGGCCGATGAGGTGGGCGGGTGGATGGTGGTTCACGCGGCGTGATCTCGCAGGAGTGCGCGGATTGATTCGTCGAGGTGGAACGGGCCGCCGTTCCGGGTGGTGATCGCGTCTGGCGCCACGTGCCGAGTGGCTTCGGCGAGGACCTCGGCGGGTCGGGC